>NZ_BAGX02000009.1 GCF_000320505.1 Methanobrevibacter boviskoreani JH1 | reverse complement strand
CCCTTTATAAGAAACAATACTTCCCCTTAAATTTCCAGTATCTACAGGAGCTCCTCCACTTGGATTTTTCCCCCCAGCTACACCTTCACCTGGTTTCATCATTTCATGTACTGCCTCATCAGTAATATGATCGAGAACATCAGAAAGGATTGCCGAATATGTTTTTTGTGATAATTTTTCCATTCCCGATCCAGATATATCAATTTTAAAACCTAACATATTAATCCATATCCCCAAGTAAAAAAAATTTTTTAAATTTAAAAAAAATGAGTAATGTTTTTAATCTTCTAATTTTATTGGAGGTACACGTAATTCAAATAAGGTTAATTCCATATGATTTAAGAAATGATTCCATAATGCTGGACGTCCATAAACTTTAAAATATTGTCCATTATAGAGAATAATATCTTCTTCTTGAACGTTTGCTGATGGTTCAAGATTTGCTATATATTGATTTTTTTGTTCATTACCATGTTCGGAGTTTTCATTATCAAATCTTTTTTTCTGAATATCTGCTATATATTCTGCAATGAATTTATTTACAAATTCAGGTTCCCCATCATCATCATAATCTCCAGTTTCAGTATATCTATAAACACGGATTTTAGCATTTGGGAAGAATAAACTCATAACATCACACACCTACAATGATACCTATTTTTTAAAGAATTAATTTTATTATTGATTTGTGTGTAAAGTGATGTATTTGAATTATATGAAATAGACACATTACCTTCAGTTATTGATGATATTTCACCAAATTGATTATCTGCTTTTTGAAATGTATATAATATAATATCATATAGTAATGATTTGATTGTACTGTTAAATTCTTGTTGAGTAAACCCAACAAGATATTCTAATTCAATTTTTCCATTAAAAATATGATTAAAATATATTATACCTTCCTTTGGTATAAGCATATAATCATCTAAATTTAAGTTTTTATCATTAATAATTAATTTTTGAATTGAAAGTACAGGGTAATAATCAAGAAGAATAACATCGGATGAAAAATTATTAATGTAAATAGTATTTACTTTTGGATTAATATTTATTCCAATTAAACCTTCAAGTTGATTTAATTTAACTTCACACAAATTAATTAATTCTTCATCAGTTAAATCCAAAGTTATATTATTCATTTTAAGATAATTTTTTAATTCAATGATATTAAAATCAAAATTATTCATCTTAAATAACCCTTCTATAATTATTTATTATGTTGCAGTTAAAGATACAATTTTATCTGCAACATTCCCTTCAACATCTAAATCATCTGTAACAGTAGTATAACCAGTACATTTTACGGTTGCAACATATGATCCCATAGGAACATTATTTATATTGCAACCACCAGTAGATCCAGATTTTCCACTAGCATATACCTCTCCAGTAACCTTATTTTTTAATGTTACACTTGCACCAGTAATTGGATTTGTACCATCATTAATAGTATAATGCACAGTATAAGTTTTACTGGTGTCATCTACTTTTTTCCAATACCACTAATAAATCCATTTCTAAACTGAGCAATATTTTGAGAAGTAATGAAGTTTGCAACAGCAAAACGTTTTCCAAGTTTATTTGTTGGAATATTTTCTATAACACTA
>NZ_BAGX02000008.1 GCF_000320505.1 Methanobrevibacter boviskoreani JH1 | reverse complement strand
GATTCCTTCACCTTTAAGATCTATTTTATTATCAGTAACTTGACTAGTAAAACCTTTAAAAGTATTATTTGTACCATCACCTTGTAACAATGCACTATCTGCCATATTTTTTACATTAATAAATCCTTTATCAATCTCTCTTTGAATAAGATCAATTACAGTATTCCCCATTTCAGCCATCATAGAAATATCAATAGGTTGAATAAGAGTAGCCATTTTAGCAGTTTCTTCTGTATAAGTAGTTGAGGTAGCTTCAGGAATATCATCATCCTCAGCGATAAATTGTGCTACAGACCCATTATTTTCTTTATAAAAACCAACTTGAGAAGTACTTGCACTTTGAACACAACCTTTGGACTCTAAAAATCGAAGATATGGTGCTTGATCAAAGATTTTACTTTTAATCTCTTTAGTATATTCAATTTGCATTGAAGTTGGTGCATTAGTAGTAACAGTCATCGCTTTTCTTAATTCTTTTAATTCATTTGACTGTGATTCAAGTTTAGTTGCAATATCATGGATAGTTAATTCAGACATAAATATCAATTACTCCTAATATTTTTTAAAAAAAATTTATTTTTTATATAAAAATAGTATATTCTAATTCATACTAACTATTTTTTCAGCTATACTTTTTGTAGAATATTCATTTTCATTTTTTTCTACTGATTCATTTTGTAAAGCTTTATCTACATGGTTCTCGGGATTTCTATTATCTTGAAGATTTTTAAAAAATCTATTATTAAATTCCTGAAGTTTAGAATCCATGTTCTTATTAAATTCAGTAAGTAAACTTTTTACAATTTCATCATCAGATTCAGTATCTGATTCAGTTTTGTTTCCTTGTTCTAATGCTTCAGCTATAGCAGTATTAACCATACTATTAATTTTTGATTCAACATTACTAAGAACAGTTTCAGTGATTGATTGTTCTTTTTCAGCCATTAACTCATTGAAATATTTTTCAGCATCTTCTTGTGTAATGAATTTTGTATTTTCATTATTTTCAGTTTCATTTTCATTAACATCAATATTATTATTGGTTTCTTCTTCTTTAGACATATTATTCGCCTTTAAATTTTTTATTATATTATGACATGCCCCTGTAAAACAATTTGATTTTACGAGATTTTTACTTCTAACAGTTCCGAAAGTATCCCAATTCGCGGGTAATGCTGTTAGGCTAATCTCTTTTAAATTAATATTTTTTATTGTCTTTGTGGTGGTATCATAATCTTTTACAAATCCACCAATACTAAGTCCAAGATGAATACCAGTATCTAACATGTCCTTAATAAGTGGTGAATATTTTTTGGTTACAAGAAATTTTATATGGAGTTTTCCTTCACTTTCAGAAACATCTTTAACTGCACCTATCACATGATCAAGACCATATCTATGATCACCATGAATATTTAGTGTAGGTGCTTGTTCAACCATTTTTTTCATTGCATCGGGGGAAATAATTTCACCATACAAATCTTTATTTGTAGTTGAGGCTATTCCCTCAAGTAGAATCCTTTCATTTTCTTCAGTATTGGTTGTAAAGTCCTCTACAGATTTTCTTGTTAGTGGACTATACACAATGAATCCATTTGACATAATTCACCTTTATCTTTTATTAAAAAAAGTTTAATTTAATATATAAGTTTCTTCTTAAAGAGAATTCTTTTAATTAAAAAGATTTAAAAAATAATATTATATAAAAAGAATAAAAAAATAATGGAAGAATAAAAAAATGAGAATAATGAATTTTAGATTTAGAGTGTGAATAATATTCCATATAGAAAAACAAGTATTTTTAATCTAAAAAAAATTGAATCTTATTTTTTTTTTACTCTTCAAAATATAAAGGTGGAAAAATAGAAAATCATATTAAAAAAGTATTATTAAAATAATTAAAAAAAATCAATGAAAATATTATAGAAATAATTAATAATCTAAAACCACACCTACTTTTACAAATTTTGGGTTTGTTGAATTCCTATTTTTTATAAAAATTTAAACAATAATTAATGCTTGAAAATCAATTTTAAGAAAATTTATTCAAAAGATTTTGAGGATTTCAACAAAGCCCCAATTTTATCATTAATAATCTTATCATTACCTTTAATCACATCTTCAAATGTAGCAAGTAGTCCTCCTTGAAAATCATGCATATTAAAATCTTCACAAAAAAGAGAATCAACAAGAAAAGAAGAATCAGGAACAGACTCAAAATTCATAGAAAAAGCATAAGCAAAAATAAAACAAATTAAAGAAACAAATAAAAACAATAACGAAACAAACAATAAACCACAAGAAGAGAATTTACCTAAAAAAGAAATACCATCATTAAACAAAATACAATTAACCCAAAGACTAGAAAGTAAAGTAACCTCCAAAGTTAACATTGCACCAGTTAACAAAATCATCCGACTATTTTTCTCATCAACCAACCGGTTACGATCAACATCCTCATCATACACATGCAACATCAACTCCAACAATAACCCATCATCCAGATTACGCAAATTTATCACTCTTTTAAACCTAACCCATGTTCTTTTTCCCATTTTATAAACTCTTCAAAAGACATATTCAAAATTTTATCCTGTTCTTCTATAGATAAAGAAGAAAGAATTTCTCTTAACTTAGGCAAATTGCCTTCTCCAAATGTTTCAAACAATTCTTCAGACATTATAAGTCCACCTCTTTAAATTTAATATTCTCATTTAACAAAGAATCATTTTTGATTTTATACCATAACCTATCATTAAACTCATAAGGATAAGACAAACCATACTTCTGAGATATTAAAAAATTATCAGAATATAATTCATTAATTTTATAATAAATTTTTTTGCATAATCTTTGTCTGTTATATTTGGTTTTTTAATTTTTCATTAAATATATGATTTACGAATACAAAAACAGGTAAAATTATGGGTGAAAAATCTATGTGGGCAGACCGTGCTGAAGGTAAAATCCTTGATAATGTAACTGAAGTATATCCTGGATTATATGTAACTGGTATGGCTGCTAATGCTGTTCATGGTTCCCAACGTATGGGGCCAATATTTGGTGGAATGTTATTGTCTGGTGAAGATGTTGCTAAAAAGGTAATAAAAGACTTGGAAAACAGATAATCTCTTAAAAAATATATTATATTTTTATATAATATATTTATTATCTTCCTATATTATTAAATCTATTTTTAGTCTAAATATTGGTTTTATTGAACTTTTCAGAATAAATTTATTCTAATTTAATGAATATGTTTATAAAAAAATAAATCCCCAAACCCTACTTTTTAAAATACAAAACCAATAAAAAAACAATTTTTATAAAAAATAAATAATATTTTATATCTCTTTTACCTATCATTATATAAGTAAAACATTTTTTTTTATTTGGGTAGGTGAATAAAAATGATACGTGGACCTGATTTTAATGGTGATGGAAGGTTTGATGCTGAAGATGTAATGATTTATGATATTGTTACTGATGATTATGATCGTGATGAGGCAGAAAGAAGAGCAAAAATAGAAGAGGAAAAACCGAGTTATGATGTACCTAAGAAAGATGATAAAATAACTTCTGCTCAAGAGATAGGTACTGCAATAGGTAATGTTATAAGTGTTATTATAGCTTCTGTATTTCTTGGTTTTTTATTAATTATTCTTTATCTGGTTATTTCATTTTTAGTTAATGCTTTATGGTAATTATTTTAAAGCATGTTTAGGGTAGTATACAATATTTAATATATTATATGGAAGATTCGATTGAGTTTTTTAATTTTTCATTAAATATATGATTTACGAATTCCTAATCGGTCAAAGGTCATTGAAAGATTATTATATGGTTGATAAAAATGTCTTTTTTTTATTTTAAAGAATATCCAAAGATAGAAAAAATTAAATTAAAAAATGGTTACAAAATTATAAAATATGTGGATTATGCTAATAACGAACGATTTGAAGGTTTTTATCAAGCAAATAAAAAATCTGGAGATTTTTGCTTTGTATTTACTTACGATAAAGAAGGTAAATTAATAAGCAAGGAATTAAAGAAAAATCCTCATCAAAATATTGGTCTTCCTCACTCGGAAGGTGCAGTTTAATATTATTTTTTTAGTTTCTAATTTTCCACTTTTATATGTTGAAGTATAAAACATAGTAAATATAAAAATTGTGGAAGTATAGAAAAATAATATTTATTCTATTTTTTTTTAAAGATTATTTTCTTTTTTTCGAAGATTTTTTTAATTTTAATTAATCCTCTATTGTAATTTATTATTTTTTTTATATTTTTTCCTTTTTTTTATGTTTTTTAATTTTTCATTAAATATATGATTTACGAATACTAATAAGTATATGGGCATATCTAATTCTCCTGAATGGATTAATGCAATGTATAGTGACGGTAATAATGAATTAAAATTTGTAACTGATTATGCTTTTGACGGTTATGAAAAATATTTAATTGAAAAAGAATATAATAATTTATATCTTGAAGATTTTGCAGACTCTATAAAATTATATTTATGGTCTGATAGAGAGGGATTTAAAAGGAATTATCCTAATAGGTCAAAGGTCATTGAAAGATTATTATATGGTTGATAAAAATGATTTTTTATTTTAAAAAATATCCAAAAATAGAAAAAATTAAATTAAAAAATGGTTACAAAATTATAAAATATGTGGGTTATGCTAATAACGAACGATTTGAAGGTTTTTATCAAGGAAATAAAAAATCTTCAGAGTTTTGCTTTGTATTTACTTACGATAAAGAAGGTAAATTAATAAGCAAGGAATTAAAGAAAAATCCTCACCGTAATCTTAATCTTCCTTACTCTGAAGGTGCAGTTTAATATTATTTTTTTAGTTTCTAATTTTCCACTTTTATATGTTGAAGTATAAAACATAGTAGATATAAAAATTGTGGAAGTATAAAAAAATAATATTATTCTATTTTTTTAAAGATTATTTACTTTTTTTTGAAGATTTTTTAATTTTAATTAATCCTCTATTGTAATTTATTATTTCTTTTATATTTTTTTCCTTTTTTTATTTGCTATTTTTTTCTTTTTAGTTTTTTAATTTTTCATTAAATATATGATTTACGAATTTAATGTAATACTGGGACTCGTCAGAAGATAATAATTTTTGTCCCTCGGGGGTGTAAGAAAGGTTTGCTTCTTTCCCAATAATTGTGTGATTTACACGGCATTCAACGGTTTTGTTCTCATTTAAGAGTTTCACTTTGCATTGATTTAAAGCTGCATAATATTCAGTTAAAACCCCAATTTTAAGTTTAGCTTGTTCTTTAACTGCTTTATCAACATCTTTATTTTGAATACCTGTTGCAAGTTCTGTTGCACGTGAAAGAGCTTGTTTAAGACGAAAATCGGTAACTGTAATATTGCTTGAATTAGTCATACCTTAGTCATCTCCACTATCATCGGAATCAGAGTCAGAATTGTCATCAGTAGAATCTTCATTATTAGTATCGTCAGTATCTGTATCACTTTTAAGTTTTTTAATTTTTCATTAAATATATGATTTACGAATTCAAACATCAAAAATAAAGTTCGTTCATCTAATATTTCTAATGTTAAATCAGAATCAAAAAAATTATTTAATATAAAAAACAAAGTAGATATCAAGGAAAAATCATTTAGAAGTTTAGATAAATTTAATGATTTAGACTATCCTCATATACCTTTAACTGAGGATAACATTCCAAAGGACATACCTAAAAACATAAGAAAATCAATGTTAAAATTTGATAAAAAAATAATGAATGCGAAATATGAATATGGATTTATATTTAATAAAACAACAGGTAAGGCTGGGGAAATAAAAACAAATAATGAAATAGATAATGTGGGTCTTTTTAAAAATGAAAACTATGGTGATGATGAACTGATAGTATCACATAACCATTTGGGTTTACAACCATTTAATTATGCAGATTTTCAAGTTATTTCAGAACATAGTCAATTTAATGTTGTTGAAATGCATGTGTATACCCCAAATGACATTTTCATTGTTGAATTTAAAGAAAAATTTACATACACTGAAGAAATAGACAAAGCTTTAAATGATGATTTTGGAATAGGATTTTTAGCTGGAGCCAATAAAGGAGAAATAGGTAGAACTAATCAAATATGGGATAATTATCTTAATGATTCAATTTTAAATGAATATATGGAGTTTAGGAGGATAAGAAAATGATACCGGAACATATTAAGAAAAATATATTGACTACTGATCCAGGTGTTTTTAATGATAAACCAATTTTTGATTTAACTAGGAGATATGATAATGGGGAACTTACTGATGAAGAATTTTTAGAAGATTTAAAGGAGATCAGTAGATTAAGTAGACAAGCAGTAGAAATATTTAAGAAGAAGAAAAAGTTAAATGATGAAGACCAAGATTAATCATTAACTCTTTTTTTATCTATTTTTTTTGTGTTTTCTAATTTTCCACTTTTATATGTGTTTTTTAATTTTTCATTAAATATATGATTTACGAATAGTAACTTATTTTCTTTGTTTAATGTATTTTAGTTCATATTATTACTTATTTTTTTGGAATTATGTGGAAACTATTTATAACGGTGTTATAGATATTATGTTTCCACGATTTTAATTATAAATTTTAAATTAAAATATTTTTAATTTTTTAATAAATTTATCTTCTATTTTTTATTATTTTAACTTTTTTTTAAATATTTATATAAAAACTTTTATAGAAATCTGTATTAATTTTAATTTATATTCTACTTTATTTTATATTTATATTTTTATAATATCTATATTTTTATAATAATCTAGATAGTTTTACACATTTATATAAAAATATTATTATCTTAATATCTCTTAATTTTATTAAATATTCTATGTTCTATTTCTGTATACTTTTATTTCAAATATTTATTGGTTTAATTGATTTAGATAAATTTATTTATTTACTTTTTGTATATACTCTATTAATATATGTTTTTAAAAATTTAATTTAAGGAGGATATTATGAAATATTGTGTTTCTTTTGATATTAAATTTAAAACTAATAAAATAAATTTATTGAAAATAATTAAACATTATGGTTTTAAGAAGATTCATAGTTCATTATATTTTGGGGATTTAAATAAAGATGATCTTTTTGAGATGAAAACAAAAATTATGGAATATATAAAATTAGAAGATTGTATACTTGTTTTTCCTATATGTATGAATTGTTATAGTAAATTAGATTCATTTGGTAGGTTTATAAATTTTGAAGAAGAATTATATAAAATATATTAAAAGGAGATTTTATATGAAAATAATAATTGAAGGATATAATAAATCAATACATAAAAGAGATAATCAATTGTTGATTATGGAGAAAGAAATAGAAATTGATAAAGTTAATATTAATAAGATTGATGATATTACTATTGTAGGTAAAGGTTTAATTACATTTGATGCATTAAGATTAATTTCAAAAAATAATATTCCAGTAATTTCTATTGATTATTTTGGCAATATTGATTATTTGTTAGAATATCCTAATGAAACTAATATTTTTATTAAGAAAAGACAATATAAATTAAGTGATGATTATAATGGTTTGTATTTAGCACGTGAAATTATATCTGCTAAATTATTAAATCAAAAAGCATGTATTAGGACTTTAAATAAAAATAAAAATTTAGATCATGTTAAAGATAGTATTATTAAAATTGATGAATATTTAAATCAATTAAAAAATATGCGTTTTGGTCCAAATATTAATGTTGAAAATTCTAAGTTAAAAATCATGGGTATTGAAGGTAAAGCTTCAACAGAATATTGGTCTAGTATAAGTAAATTATTGCCTTCTAATTTAGGCTTTAAAAAGAGAATTAATAGACATCCTACAGATATTACAAATGCTATGTTAAATTATGCTTATGCAATACTTGCTAGTGAAGTTGCTAAAATTTTAGTTTTAAATGGTTTAGATTCTTTTTGTGGTTTTTTACATTTTGATAGGGATAAAAGAAATAGTTTAATATTTGATGTTATTGAAGAATTTAGACAACAAATCGTTGATAAAGTAGTTTTTTCTTTATTAAATACAAAACAAATTGGATCATCTGATCTTGATAATAGAAATAATACTATTAAATTAGATAAAAGAAAATTAATTGTTTCTAAAATCTTAGATAAATTAAATTCAAGAATAAAATATATGGATAAAAATTTAACATATTTAGAAATCATCGATTTACAAGTAAAACAGATAATTGAATATATATTAAATGGTACTAAGTACAATGGTTTTTATTTAAGATGGTAAGATTAAAATTTTAAAATATTATATAATCTTATTATAGATAATATTTTATTAAATAATAATCATTATTTTTATTAATGATTAATTCCAGTTTATACTTTGGAAATGGCTTTTTAAATGGATTATCCTTAAATCAACTATTTTTTTATACCGTATTTTTTGAGGTCACCTGTTAATTCCAATTTTATTAAACACCATACTAAAATATAAAGTATTTAATAATATTAGAAATATACTTTACAATAATATAATTTATTTGATTAAATTTTAATGTGAGAGTATGGTTAGTATAAGAAGGATATTTAAAAATTCAACATGGATGATGGCCTCACAGACCATCACCAATTTATGTGCATTTGTATGGACCATACTCATGGCAAGGTATCTAGGTACCTCTGACTTTGGTATTCTATCATTCGCCATTTCCCTTTCAACGGTGGTTGGAGTTCTGATGGACTCAGGTACCCAGACATATATTGTAAGGGCCATCTCCAAAGACTACAATCTCACCGAGAGATACTTTGAAAAAACGGTACCTCTAAAAGTGGTTTTAAGTGTCCTGATAATTATGGGTACGGTTCTTTTCCTAATTCTAACCGGAAGATCCGATTCCGTTGTCAATGTAAGTTTTATAATGCTGTGCCAATATGCTTTCCTAAGTATGAACGGATTCTTCTACGGGATATTCCAGGCATATGAGAAAATGGAATACCAGTCCATAGCCTCAGCATTGAATGCGGTGGTCCTACTCGTCATCGTGTTTCTAACGATATATCTCAATCTGGGATTGTATGGAATGGCATTCGGATATCTGATTGCAATGTTCTGTGCGTTCCTGTACATCTATTCAAAAATCGGCAATCTGAATTTCAGGCCACATTACAATTTCGATTATGGTTTCTCCAAAGAACTGTTAAAAGCGGCATTGCCCTTTGGCCTAACCGGAATATTCTACTCCATCTACTTTACAATAGACATGACCATGCTGCAATATCTGGCGACAAACGCGGCTGTAGGTATGTATAACGCATCCTATAAAATAGTATCATTGATTACAACATTCTACGCATTGTATCCGCAGGTGATATTTCCTGTGATGGTCAAGTTATTCGAGGACTCAGCGGACCTATTGAAGTTCTCCTATGAAAGGTCCATGAAATATCTGCTTCTAATAATCCTACCGATATGTGCAGGTGTCATACTATATGCGGAACCGTTAATGACCTTAATCTATGGTAGCCAATATGCAGGTTCAGGTATGATTGTGATGGTTCTGATGTTTACGATACCGTTTTTATTTGTGAATGGAGCTTCAACCGTTGCAATGAACTCATCCAATAATGAGGTGCTGGTTACCAAGATATATTGTGTGGCTGCAATTGTTAACGTGGTTCTAAATCTATTGCTCATACCACATTACTCATACTTAGGTGCAGCATTTGCAACGGTAATCAGTGAAATCATTATCTCAATATTGATGTTTAGGGTAACCCTGAAAACAGAGTATGCCCCTGGATGGATAGTCGTTAAAGATATCGTCAAACTGTTAATAGCTACAATTGTAATGTACATGGTATTGGATTACCTTAAAGTCAATATGTTTGCAGGTATTGTTCTGGGAGCCATAATTTATATTGTCATGATCTTTGCCGAGAGAACATTGGATGATAAGGATAAAAATATAATTAAAATTATTTTAAATAAAAAACAAGATTATTAATGGAAGTTTATTTAATTCCAATGAATTATATTGTCCAGAAAGTAAAGAATTGCATTTTATGAAAATCTGTGAAAAATACGGATATACATTCATAGCATAGCTAAAAAAAATATTTTATTAAAAGGAGTGGAGTTAATTTGACATATAAAGTATCTGTTATTATTCCAACCTATAATGCAGAAAAATCAATCAAACGATGCATAGACTCTGTCATAAATCAAACATTTGGATTTGAAAATATTGAATTATTGATTTGCGATGATAAATCAACAGATAATACACAGGAATTAATCAAAGATTATGCAAGAAAATATAATAACATCAAACCAATTTTTTTAGAAAAAAATAGCGGTCCAGGATATGTTAGAGGATTAACTATTGAAAATGCGACCTCACCATATATAATGTTTTTAGATAGCGATGATGCATATGAAAAGGATATCTGCGAAGTATTATACAATTCTATCCAATCAAATTGTGTGGATTATGTTCAGTGCAATTTTAAAATAATAACGGAAGATAAAGATATTACTTACAATGACGAATCATACTTTCCAGACTATCCGTTTATACCTGAGGAATATCCAAGGGCATACACACAGTCAATGGTTTGGGATAAAATCTATAAAACGAAAATTGTCAAAAATAAAAATTTAAAATTATATAAAACATACTTCCCTGATGATGGGCTTTTTAATATTGAATTTTTAGTAAACTCCAATTCAAAAATTCTGATTTTAAAGGATTACTACGGATATAATTATTATATCCACGATGATTCCCTTACTAAAAGCATACCCTATCGAAACATTGAAAAATATCCGAAAGGTTTAATAAAATTATCAGATTTACTTATTGAAAAACAGATTGATAGTAAACTCTATGATACAATTATCAACACTTTATATTATTATATATTATTTAATCTTACAATAACCACAGATTTAAACAAAAAGGACTATAAAAAAGAAATAGACAATGCATACGTTGCAGAAAAATATTTACCTATTAAAATAAGACCTACAATGAAATGGACAAGGATTTTAAATGAGTTGGTTATGAAAAAAAGATATAGTCTAGTTAGATATTATTGTAAAACAATCAATTCATTAAGTCAATCAAAAATCTTATTAAAGATTTATAGAACAAGAATAAATAAATTCAACAAAGGTTAATTTATAATTTTCTTTTGTATTTAAAACTTTATTTATAACAATTACCCAAAAATAATCAAAGAATAATTAAAGGCAGTATAATGACTAAAAAAACAGAAGTATATGTAATCACCCATAGTCCAGACGACATTGTAAATATCAAGGAGGATGAGATCTACAAACCCCTATTTGTAGGTCGAAACGGTCAAGACAATATGGGATTTTTAAGTGATGACTCCGGAGACAATATCTCCAGTAAGAATCCGGCATACTGTGAATTGACCGGTCTTTATTGGATGTGGAAGAACTCCGATGCGGATATTATTGGTTTAGTTCATTACAGACGTTACTTTGCAAAAAGAAAATATGGTAAAATATTAGATAAAAACGATTTGGAGGAAATCTTTAAGGACTATGATATAATCCTACCTAAAAGAACCACATCCCTATTCGATAACGTTTACGAGGACTATGCACATTGGAACTATGCACAGGATCTTGATTTGTGTAGGGAGATCATTGAGGAGACAACTCCAGAGTATTTAAATAGCTTTGACAAGGTTATGGAAGGAAACTCACTTTACTACTATAATATGTTTATCGCTCCAAAATATGTGATTGTAGGTTACTGCCAGTGGATTTTCCCTCTTTTATTCGAACTTGAAAAAAGGGTAGATTTAAAGGGTTACGACTCCTATCAACAGAGAATCTACGGATTTCTAACCGAAAGATTGTTTGACGTATGGATGGATATGCAGGATTTAAAAGTTAAGGAATGTGAGCTAAAGGTAATTGGAAGAAGGCTGAATTTTCATATGTGGATAGCTAAACGTTGGATTACCAGGTTTGTATATAAAAATATCTATGTTGGACTTCTACATAAAAGTAAAAAAAGATAATGATTAACTATTTTTTAGGGAGATATTGATTTGACTTATAAAATTTCTATAATTATTCCTACTTACAATGCAAAAAATTATTTAATGACTGCTATTGATTCTGTAATTAATCAAGACTTTGGATTTAATAATATTGAATTAATTCTAGTAGATGATAATTCAAATGACGGAACTAAAGAAATATTAAAAGAATTATCAAATAAATATGAAAATATTGTCCCAATATTTCTTAAGGAAAATAGTGGATCCCCTTCTAAACCTAGAAACATTGGAATTCAAAATGCTAGTTCTGAATATATAATGTTTTTAGACAATGACGATTATTATTGCCCTGATTTTTGTAAAACAATGTATAACACCATCACAAAATACAATGCAGATGTTATTTCATGCAGAAATTATGATTATATCAACGGAGAATTTAGAAAATTCCATTCTATTTTAGATAAAAAAGATGAAATAATCGAATTAAATTCAATTGAAGAAGATACTTCTTTATTAACAGTTACATCTATGCTTATATGGAACAAAATATATAAAAGGAAATTTTTATTAAAAAACAATATTATTGTTCCCATTGGTACATTATATGAAGATGTTTATTTTAATTTAAATGTTTATATTAATGCTCATTCAATTGTCTTCTTAAATGATTTTTATGGTTATGTTTATAATATAAGATTAGATGAAAATAATAAATCCACCTCACAAGATTTTAAAGAATCAAATTTAAACAAATTTTATAGAGGTTTGAAAAATATTTTTAATTTATTAGATAAAGAAAACAAAAAATTTGATAGTTTCGAAGCTGAAATGTTAGTAGGATTTAGTAAATGGTTAATAATGACTCCTTCCAATACAAAAAACAAATTAAAAATGTTTAATGATTTTAAACCACATTATAAAAAATTTAATGTTTTCACTAGATTAAATCACATCTCATTAATCAATAATATTATCATAAATATACTAATTAAATTCATTTCTTTAAATGATAATTGTTTAAAACTTGTTTTAAAATTATATAATGTTATTTCATAATTATTCTACTTTTATAATATTTAATATTATTAATTTAAACAATATAATTCATTTAAAATTAATTTTTATATTGAAAAACAATGATTAAAATAATTTTTAATAAAAAAAAGCACCAATAACATTAAATAAAAATAAAACATATTTAAATTCATTATATGAAAAAATACAAGGCCGATTAAAATGATGAGTGAACTTGAAAAGCTTAAAGCTGGACTTGAATACTGTTATGATGATGTGGAAATAGCCAATATTAAAGAAAACGCCATGAAACAGACAGACATATATAATAGAATACCTGCAGAGGATACCGAGGCACAGCAGAAACAATTGAAAAAGATGTTGGGAAGTATCGGCGACAAGGTGGAGATCATGAGACCATTCCAATGTGATAACGGTAAGAACATCACAATTGGAAACAACTTCACAGGAAACTATAATCTTGTGATTCTCGACTGCAATAAGGTAACCATTGGAGACAATGTAATGATAGGACCGAATACCCTAATCACAAGTGTCGGCCACCCCATATCACCAAAAGGAAGAAGGGAACATCTAGGCGTAACCGATCCCGTAACAATAGGAAATGATGTATGGATTGGTGGAAATGTCACAATCCTACCAGGGGTTACAATAGGGGATAATGTCGTAATAGGTGCAGGAGCCGTAGTTACAAAGGACATTCCCGACAATTCACTTGCAGTGGGAGTGCCTGCAAGGGTTATAAAAGAAATTGAAAATGATTTAGAGGAGTAAAACCCTTTTAAACCTAATTTTTTTATGATGTTTGAAAACACAAAAAAACCACCTCTTTTTTAACGATTTATGAAAAAACAGTTAAAGTCTTAAATCAACACCAGAACATAATTTTAAAAAAAATAGCTGATTCTATAGAACCACATACTCATTAAATTAAATATTATAAAAATTAAAGTATAACCATATTTAATCAGATTAACAAAATGTTCAGTGGTAAAATGTCATTTTTAAAGACACCTATAGAATACATTCCATCCGACCCGTTTTCAAACATATCAAGAAGGATTCCAACTAGAAGAATAGCTTTTATTGATGAGCTACGGGCCTTAAGTATAATGAGCCTTGTTTTGATAAACACGTCAACATTACTCAGCAATAAGGGAGTCTTCACCTATGAGGAATATGTCCTGTTTTCAACCATGGCCTTTGGTGTGCCGATATTCTTGATGCTTCTTGGAACATTGATGCTCGAGAGGGACTATTACGACGACATCCCCAAGTTTTTAAAAGGCAGGTTTATGCACATCATACTGCCGTTTCTACTATGGAATACGGTCATAGCCATAGTCTACACCTATTATCATGGAGATCTAGGTCTTAGCATGTTTGGTCTTACCGCACTTTTCAAGACCTTCCTACTTCAGCATTGGTATGCATGGATGTTAATAGGGATATATCTGTCACTGCCTATCCTCAATTCATATATCAAGGAAACGAAGATAGGTGGCGCAGAATATTTTCTGGTGTTGTCATTTCTTGCGGTGGTTATCTACCAGGCCCTGGAAATCTTTAACACACCGACATATTTCAACCTGACCTTCTTCATAGGTCCCATAATATACCTGTTTCTAGGATATTACCTGGACCATAAGGAATTTAAAAGCGGCCCAAATAAAATGATATGGATAGGTTTGATATTGTTTCTGGCCACAACCACATTTATCGTATACTTTGATGTCTTCCACCAGGGCTTCCAGAGGACACTGTTCCTACACCACTACAACTTTTACACACGTTCCTATATGGATGTGAGTCTGGTCATTATACTGCAGGCTGCAGGCGTATTCCTATTCTGGAAGTATATCAATTTTGATAGTACCGAGGGAATATTCAAAAGATTCGCGCTATTGTTTAAAAAACCACTAATCAGTGTTGGCATTAAGTCAATAAGCAGGTCCTGCTATGGCATCTATCTAACCCATCAAACGATGCTACTTATAATATTCCTGCTTGTGGATGTTAATTACTTCAACGCATATTATTGGACATTCATACTTGCATTTCTAACCTTTGTAAGTAGCTGGGGCATAATCACGGTTTTAAGAAAGATAGGCATACCTGGTTATTATATCGGTTATGATTAAATCCGGACATTTGAAGATAAAACTTTAAAATTATTCCGGATATACCCCTTTTAAATCAAATTTTAAAGATTAGCCGACATAATGTTAAGCCCAATTTAAATATTATAAACCACATTTAAACTAATTATATAAACCACCATTTACAAAGTTTAATTACTTAGTTTTTAATAGATAAAATACTGATTTTTAGTTAATCTGGTTTTCGATAATATGGATATAGTTTCAACCTTACTTATTGCAGTCGCACTTGCCATGGACGCATTTAGCGTTTCACTTACAAAGGGCTTTACACTTAAAAATATAACCTTAAAACAGATATTATGGTTTGGAGTATTCTTTGGCGGTTTCCAATCGTTGATGCCAATACTTGGATGGACCTTAGGTGTACAGCTTCAGCTAATCGTATCAGAGGTAGCCCCATGGATTGCATTCATACTGCTTGTTCTGATTGGAGCAAACATGATCCGTGAAAGCTTCTCTGATGATTTGGATGATGACGAGGACACCTTCTCCTTTGCTGAACTAATCCTTCTTGCCGTTGCAACAAGTATTGATGCATTTGCAGTAGGTGTAACCTATGCGGTTTTAAAGATAGACATTCTAATACCTGTAATCATAATCGGTCTTGTTGCATTTATATTTACAATCATCGGTATTTATTTAGGTAAGAAGATTGGGGACTACTTTGGTGACAAGTTCGAAATCCTTGGTGGTGTGATTCTAATTCTTCTTGGATGTAGAATACTACTTGAGGGTCTTGGATTCCTATAACACCTAATAACAAATTAAAAAAAATAACATCAATTTATTATTTTTTAATCACATATTACTGATTATATACTATTTTTTTTCAATTTTTAACCTGTTTAAATCAATATCAAGTAAAATATGCACATGAATGATTAGATCTTCAGGAACATGCTTTAATCAGATTTTACTTATTTTATAAAGACCATCTTTCACAATCCAGGAAAGCTTTATATATCAAAATACACAAAACCTTAAAATGTAAAATATTTTTGACATGATTTGGAAAATATATTTTAATCAGATTTTGCTTATTTTATGGGAACTATTTTTCACAATTTAAGAAAGCTTTATATATTAGGATATACCAAATCTTAAGATGTAAAATATTTTTGACATTTTATGATTATACAAATTTTATCAAAATCAAGGTTATAAAAGTTAATATAGTTGTAAATAAAGATATGAATATAATTTTAATTTCAGGAGTGAATTTATGAGTTTTGATATAAGGGAATCCGTAATAATTTTTCTTAAAGGATTATTTATGGGTTCTGCAGATATTATTCCAGGGGTATCTGGAGGTACCATTGCATTGATTACCGGTATCTACGAACGTCTGGTACATGCGATAAGTAGTATTAATTTTACTTTTATGAAACCTCTTTTAAAAGGAGATTTCTCAGGCTTTAAAGAAAGACTGTTATATGAGATAGACTTTGAACTGTTCATACCATTGCTTCTAGGTATAGCTGTTGCATTCCTATCACTTGCAAAACTAATCAGTTACCTGCTTGTTGCACAGACCGCAAACATATTTGCATTCTTTTTAGGATTAATTTTAGCATCCGCATATATCCTATATACCAAACTGGACGGATTAAACTTCAAGCTGATAGTTACAACCGTAATTGGAATAGTGTTATCATATATCTTTGTTGGTTTAAATCCAATAGCTGCAAACCATAGTCTAATTGTAATATTCTTCTCAGGAATAATAGCTATATGTGCAATGATTCTACCAGGTATATCAGGATCATTTTTATTGTTGCTTCTCGGACAATACCAGTATATGCTAAACTGTTTAAGCAATCTAAAAATTACGGAAATGATTGTATTTATTGTCGGTGCGGTGATTGGTATTTTAGGATTTTCAAAAGTCTTAAACTATCTACTTGAAAATCATGAATCAATTACAATGGCATTCTTGATTGGTATTATGATTGGAACATTGAGACTACCAGTAGATAAGATCACAACCAGCATCAGTGGTTCATGGATTCCATGTGTAGTCCTTGCAATCATAGGTTTTGTTTTAATAATAGTTATGGAGAAAAAATTTAATTATATTGAAGATTAAACCCTTCTTATAATTAATTCATTATTAATTTTTAAATACCAACTGTCTTCTAGTCCAATTCCCTTTTTTTTAAGCAAAAAACAATATTAATTTTTAAATATTAACTGTCTTTTAGTTTAATTCTCTTTTTTAAGGAAATAGTATTATTAAATTTTAAATATTAATTATTTTAGTCCAATTCCTTTTTTTCAAGCAATTCAACACATCATTGATTATTCTGGAATGATTTTTTTATCTGATAACTGTTCTTTGATTATTTTCATATTTTAATTAGTGTTAATCAATCTTGTTTAAGTTGAAAATTAATATTAAGCAATTAAAATAGCTGAAATTTAAGAGCTATTTCTGATTAATCCCTTGATATATAAATCGGCCCATACCATGGTGATGGTATTTACCACCAATTCACCTAGAACTATTCCAAGCCATGCGCCATATACTCCCCAGTCTAAATAGATTGATAAGAATACCGCAAAAGCCAATGTGAAAATGGTTTCCCTTAAGATTGTTTGAAACATTGCGGTAATGCCCTTACCTACACCCTGAAACACATAGGTTGATGTGGCACCGTAACCCATAGTCGGGAAAAAGAAAACGATGCATAACAGAAATGCGATTAGGCTTCCGTTTAGTCGTTGACTTGTACCTCCATAGGTAAATATAGCCACAATCTGAGGCGCAAATATATATACAACAACGGCCGCAATCAGACCAAATAGAATACCCATCTTTACGGAGTATCTGTGGGCTATCCTAATGTTCTCATAGTTTTTTCTACCATAATTAACACCTACAACGGATACGAGCGCCGTTGCAATGGCAAGTATCGGTGTGGTTGCAACGGTAACCACCCTCCAGCCTGTTGAATATACCGCAACCGCATCGGTTGTTCCGATATATGCAAGAAGCATTGAGAATAAGGCTGCAAATACCGCATTATTTATCAGTTCGAGACTTGCAGGAAGTCCTACCTTTAGGATATCCCTTGTAATATCCAAATCAAATTTAAAGTTACCGATGAAAGGTTTGAGATAGGTGTCCTTCTTAATATAAAACCAGTACATCAATATCAAGTTTACAAACACCAGTGAGATTACGGTGGCAACCGCCGCACCCCTAATTCCAAGATTCAAACCATAGATGAATATCGGATCCAGAATGATATTTAGAATTGAGGAGAACAGCATTGCATACATAGTCCTGTTTGAGTCTCCCTCACCCCTTAAGACACCATATAATGAATTGGACAATATGATAAAGACAGAACCTAAAACGATTATATATCCATAGTCCAGACTGTAACTAATCGTGTTTCCAGCACCTATAAAGATCAAAATAGGCTTTAAAAATACTAAAAGGATTACTGTCGTGATTATTGAAATAATTAAAGTGATTAGTATTGTATGTATGGATCCGTTATCTGCCCTATGTTTATCGTCCTCACCGATATACTTTGACAATGCTGAGGAAGAACCTGCAGCCAAACCATTTCCAATACCTAAAAGGGCCGTGAATATGGGCATTATGAATCCTACAGCCGCAAGCTGATTTGCACCTAAACCAGATACCCATATAGCATCTATTAGATTGTATAAACTGGAGATGAAAAGTGAAATGATTAAAGGAATGGAAGTGTTCCATAAAGCTTTCTTGGGATCCCCCAGTAGAATATCCACTCCTTTTGTATTATCCAATGTACCTACCATAGTATAGCCCTAATAATTTTATTCCACATAAATTTTAAAAATAGTCAACCCTTTAATAATCCTCAAACTTCTATAAAAACTGATAGATTAAAACTATTCCCTACCCAATATTGAAATTATTCTTTATCTGATTATAAAAGAATTTAAAGGAATATTGAAAATTCAAGAAGCCTTAATTTTTATAAAATAAATTAAAAACCATTCCATATAAGATTATAAAGGAATCTAAAGTAATTATTAAAATCTAATAAAATAAAACACTACCTAAATTTTAAACATATGCATAATATCTTTATATTCTTTTTAATTAAAATAAATTTATTAAAAACAGCTGAAATACTTAAATTCTATAAGCTTTCCACAGATAATGGAAACAATGCATAATCACAGAATCAGCCTAATACCCTTAAGAACTGATGCCTTTAAAAAGTCCAACCGTCATATCCAATTTCAACATTAAACCATATGATATACAGTATTTTAAGGTTTATTATTGATATTATTCAGATTTTAGCCGGCTGGTTTTCTAGTTTAATTGAATTATTAGATTTAAACCCAGAACTTTTGGATTAGAAAAATAAACCAAATCGATTTATATATAAAATAATATAATTATTATTAAGATTTGAACTAGTAGAATCGATATAGAAACTAGACAATTAATTAATAAAACCGATGATGTTTATGAAAATCTGTCTTTATGGTGCTGGAAGTAAGAACATTGCCGAGAAATACAAGAAAGAGGCATATGAATTAGGAAAGGAAATAGCTAAAAGAAACCATCAACTGGTCTATGGTGGAGGAGACACCGGAATAATGGGTGCCACCTCAAGGGGTGTTATCGACAATGGTGGAAAGGTTCTGGGAATTGCCCCGGAATGGATGACCGACTATGAGGGATTATGTAAGGATTGCAGCAGGTTTATACATACAAAGACCATGGATGATAGGAAAACATTATTTTTAAAACATTCAGACGCATTCATCGTTGCACCTGGTGGCATAGGCACACTTGATGAATTCTTTGAGATACTTACATTAAGAAGACTTGAAAGACATGACAAGAAGATAGTCATCTTCAATAGCCACGGATTCTACAACCACCTGCTTTCAATGATGGATTTCCTATTTAATGAGAAAGTTTTAGTTGACAATATATATGACATGTTCCATGTAGCCAACAGTATTGATGAGGTATTTAAATATTTAGAGGATTGATTAATTAAATCAATTCCAATCCTATTTTTTATATTTAGATTAATCAATCAAATAATATTTTAAATCAAAATGCTACTTTTAAAATTTCAATTTTAAAGAATACCGATCAATACATTATTTATAATCAAAAATGCAATCTAAATAAAAAAATTATAACATCTTAATAAAAAAATCAAATATAGCAAAAATGAAAAAAGAATCTTAAAGTTTAAGGTTCGAAAATTTCAAAAATAGAGATAAAAAGAATTTAAGGTTAAAATATCTTTATTTAGACATATTCTACTTTATCATAGTCCAAATCGGACAAATCATGTCCATCAGGCTTCTTATCTGGCACACCTAATGATAGAATTCCAACTATTCTGTATTTCCCGTCAAGATCAAATAATTCCCTTACGTAATCCTCGGAATTTTTATTGATTCCTGTTTTTCTTAGATGTATTTGAACCCAACAGGATCCGATAGCCTGCTCCTCAGCCATGAGATTCATATAGCTTAATGCAATAGAGGAATCCTCAATCCAGGTATCCGCCTTATCAGAATCCGCATATACCACTATTGCGGTATTTGCACCTTTAAGCATTTTTGAACCTGTTCTTTTAGATTTGGATAACTTATTTAATGTTTCCCTATCCTTAACCACCATAAAATTGCATGGTTTTCTATTACGGCTTGTAGGTGCAAGAAGACCTGCCTGTATGATCTTTTCCAGTTTCTCCTCCGGAATATCCTCATCGGTATATTTTCTAATACTACGTCTGTTTTTCATCACATCGATCAATGACATTTTATCGACCTTACCTCAGTTAATAATTAAATATACATTTCACACATTTATAGATTTTTCTACATTTAATGAAATTACAATCCTTTTATAGATAAAATAGGGATTTTTGAAAATTAATTAAAAGAAAAAAAATCAGAAAATCTGAAAACAAAGACGATGTAATCTCCAATATAAAATTAAAAAGTTAAAACCTATTTATAAATCAAATAAAGATTAAAAAAAATAGAATAGATAAAATAGATAAATAATAAAAAATATTATTAGGATTTAAAAAAGTCAAAAAATAAGGCTATTTATTTAAAAAAAAGAATTTTTAAATAAAAAATAAAAGAATTGAAAAAATTTAGTTTAATAGGTTTTTACCGAATTCTTTAACTTGAGCTAACTGATCATCTTTTTCCTTAATAGCCCCAGGAACATTGTTGTCAGATAATGATAGGATTTCACCCTGGTTAAAACCTAACATGACGAAGTTGCCCATTTGTAGATCTAATGATGGCTTGAATGATTCAGCAGGAGCAACACCATTACTGGTAATGAATGATACGGTTTTATTTCCGAATTCCTTCTGGTATTTTTCACTCATAAAGAATGCATACATCCTATCCATAATGATTTTAGCCTGTGCAGTAAAGTCACTGAAATAGATTGGGGTTCCAATTACGATGGAATCAGCTTCCTTAATGTCATCATAAATAGCCTGCATATCATCCTGTAATGCGCATTGTGCGTCATGTTCCTTACAATAGTTATCCCCCTGGCAAGGACGAATGTTTAATTTGTTGGTGCTTACTATTTTGGTCTCAGCACCGCCATCAGCTGCCTCTTTTAAAGCAGTTTCTAAAGCGATTAAAACGTTACCATCATTTCTTGGACTAGCGTTAATACCTAAAATCTTCATAATATCACACTCTAAATTTATAAAAAAAATATTGGTATATTTAAATTAATCAATATATCATATATTATTATATTTTAAGATAATATAAAGATTCCTTATAAAGAGCAGGATATTAGATGAAATTAGTAAAAGTTAATAGATTAGATAAAACTTAGATAGTTAACTTTCTAAAGCAAGGAAAATCCAACCAATAATAGGCATAAGAAAATAAGATAAATAGGACAAATAAAAAAAACTGATTAAGAAAGCCGAAACATAGCAATAATCAATAAATCCCCTAATAAATTAAAATAATAAAAAAACTAATTAAAAGCCAAAACAGGAACAAAACAATGAATCGGATAAATTAGAACATTAAAAAAATCCGATAGATTAGACCAATATAACTGGCAAAATAAAAAAAATTATAAAAAGATAAGCCTGATTTTTAAAAATTAATCATATAAATCCATATAAAAACTCAAGGGTACACCTCATATATTTACATAATGATTTACCACAGAAACAAGACAATCTGGAGAAAAGTTACAAGTAATTACCCGTCCTTTAGCATACTTTAATGGCAACCTTTCCTCAAAAGAAAGACATTCAATGATTGATTCCAATGTAATTATTAAATATTCTGGAACCTGTGAAATATTCCAGCATATTCCGAAATCACTGTTTTTACTTTTTCGTGATGCCTTAAAACTATAGGTTTCACCAGAATCCATGCATTCAACTATTCCTGTGATTATTTCTTCTGAAATTTCAGAGACATTTTCTAAATCATTTATATTGTTTATTTCATATTGAATCATAATACACTCCGCAAGCCACCAAATGTCCATTTTATAGATCATAATAAACAGTCATAACATTAAATAATTTAAAGCCTGTAACCCATATAAAAGGACATAAACACTCATTTTAGTCTATTTATATACTACAATTTTTTTAACCTCAACATTAGTTCAATACAGCTTTTTAAAAAATTAGCCAATCATTGAATTTCAATTCACTTAAAATTTCAAAGAGGTAACTTCTCCCAAATCTGTATAAACATAATTATAACTAATAGTATATAAATTTTTAGGTATACCTAAAAATTTTAAGTTAATTAAGAACTAGGAAAAAATGGAAACAACAGAGGTAAACGATTTATTTAAAAAAAACAAATAAAAACTGAAGTTTAAGAATGATAAAGATGACCATTAAATAAGTTAATACAAATAATCTTAAAAAAAGATACACTATGCAAAAAAAAATAAAAATATAAAGTTTAAAGTTTAATTTTTCTTAAATGGAATTAATCCTAAAGACAAGATACAGATTAACAAAATCAATAAAGGATTTCCAGTTTTAGGCATGGTTCTAACTGCAAATATACCTGCCTTACCATTTTTAAGTACAGAGATATTTGGATCATTGCTTGTTTTAACGTTCTTACCTGTATCATTGGTTGTGTTATCAGTTGTGTTACTATCGGTATTGTTAGTATTATTATTAGGAGTTACATTAGTATTATTGTTTGTATTATTAGTAGTATTACCAATTATAACCTCGGTGGAATTCTCAGCTGTAACATTCTGGGTTTGATTAGATCCGGCAATAACATAATTTGTAAAATTACCTGTTTTAGTAGTGTTAAAGTATGCAGTAAATTCTGCAGACTCTCCTGGTGCCAAATAATTAATGTAATACCAGGTATGTTTACCGTCATTTAAGCTATGAGTCCAGTTCGCATCATTGTTCCATGAATCATAAACCAAACCATCATCCCACTTATCTTCAACAACAAACACATTATCCAAAGTATAATTACAATCATTTGTAACGCGGATAATAAATGGGGCTTTACTGGTTAAATTGACTAAAGGTTTTACAGTAATCTTTTCAACTTCCATATGGGTATCCAATTCATCCAAATAACTTACATTAAACATTATACAAGTTTGATGAACCGTTGTGGTTAAGAATGTTTTAAAGTTAAATATCATATAGGAACCATTGTCTAATTTTCTAACAGCATTATGGGTAGGAACTCTAAAACCACTTTCATACAATTCAACTGTTTTATTAAGTGACGGATAATACTTAGCTAACCTATTGAAATTTCCAGTTGTGAATTCTGCAAGATATAATTGCATATCATAACCCAATAAATCAGAGGACACGTTAGTATTATTATAATAATACCATATGAAGATCTTCAAATACTCGGAAACATCATTACCGTTTAAATCTGTAAGTGAACTTAGATCATCTATTGCATAACCGTCGCCGCCTTCGGTAGCATATGGTTCAATACAATATCCATAATATCCATTACTAAAGTTAATTAAACCCCTGTAAGTACCATAGACTATTTTGGTTAAGTTAAGGGATGTTTCCCTGTTGTCATCATTGGAGTTGTTTATGGTGTAGTTAGTTATAGCAAATATTGAAGAGTTGTTTCCGTCATGGTTGTTTGTAAAGTTTGAGTTGTTTATAGTGGCATTTACCGCAAATATAGAGGCACCATATTTTGATGCGTAGTTTCCTTTAAAATTGCTGTTATTAACGTTAATTGTAGTTCCACTTATTGCTCCACCAGATTTATATGCAGTATTATTAATGAATGTACAATTGTCAATGTTTCCAATTCCATCAACCAGTATTGCACCTCCACGGAAATTTGCAGTGTTACCTTAAATAAGGAATTTGAAACATTCAAATTTCCATTTGAGTATATTCCTGAACCTAGATAATTTTTATTACCTGTATTATTTATAAATTTAGAATTGTTTACAACAACATCAGTTCCATATACAGCGGCACCATATTTGCCTGCGGTATTACATATAAAAGTACAATTATCAACGTTCATATTTATTCCGGCACCTAAAACTCCAGCTCCATATGGATCATAATTACTGTTGTTTGAGAAAGTGCAATCACTTGCGTTAACATTTCTACCCATTACAACGAATCGCGTTCCGCTGTTATTCTCAAAGTTAGATCCGTAAACCTCAACATTTTTCAGTGAATATATTGCACTACCACCGGTTGCATAGGAATCGTATCTAACCATATAATTATCAGTGAAATTGGAATTGTATACTTTAACATCATGTGATGAGTATACCGCAGCTCCATAGATATAATCGGAATTTCTAAGTCTGCTTGAATTAAGTTGGAGTTGTTAATAATAGTGGTTGTTGACCTTGAATTAATAGCCCCGCCATGCTGGGTTCCTGTATTGTTCGTGAAATTACAGTTATTTACAATTAATTCGTCACCTGTAGAATCAATTGCACCGCCCATATTGGAGTTTTTAGCATTGGCATTTTTAAAGGTCAAATCGCTTATTGTAACTGCTGAGTTAGTGATGTTAAATATAAAAGATTTACCATCGGCATCAATCACATGATTGTTACCATTGATAGTTAGATCTTTAGTAATTTTTATTCCGCCTTTTGAGTCAATATTAGAATCAAATTTATAATCGCTGTCAATATCAATTGTTCCGTTAGTGTTAGAATCTATAAAATCCTGTAAATCTTTAAATGATTTAGTATTGCCGTCATCACCAACAACATAATTAGATGAGTTGGAGATAACTTCATTAATTATTTGTGAATCGTCCATAGCATCATTATCTACATCGCTAATATTCTCGCTAGCAGATATTGTGCCTATACTTAAAAACAATATAATTAGAATCAATAAAGCTTTTACCTGCTTAATATAATTCACCTCCATTTGATTTGTATTTACAATCCTTATTCTAATTAAAATAAGAATCAGATAGTTTTATATTAAATTAATCATGGCCTAATCCGATCAGATATAGGCCTTTTTTTGAAATCAATATGAAACCAATTAAAATTTAGGCATACCTAAAATATAAACTTTGTTATTTTTTTGGATTTTTTAAAAATACTTAAATAAAATATAAAGCTTATGTAAAAAAAATATACAGTTTTTTGATGTATGGACGGTTTACTATTGTTTTTAGGTACACATAAATTTCAAATATGAAAATAGAGATTCCATATAGAAGAAAAGTTAAAAAATAGGTTTTATAGATTATTCCATTGAAGGTGGAAATAAGGCATTTAAAAAAAAGCCAAAACAAGACCTAAAAAAAGATGATAGAATAGACTGAAAAAAGCCAAAACTTAAAAAGATGAAAGTAGGATAAATCAGAAAAGCTAAAACAAGACCTAAAAAAAGAAAATGGAACAGCTTAAAAGGAACCAAAACCTTAAAAAAAGAAAATGGAATAGATTAAAGAATTTACAGTTCATCAAATAATTTAATTCTAGAATGTCTGGGTACCGCTTGTAGCACTTAGATATACTGTTTTTTGATCTTGCCTATTACCGTCACCGTCATATAAGGTCAGTATAACCTGATCAGGATAATATTTAAATCCGTCAGCACTATTAACATCAACATAACCAGCTGAATCAACATTGGTACTTACAATCCTACCTTCATTAAGATTGTTGCCGTCACGACTAAATAGGGCGCTGATTCTTACAGAGTCCCCTGCATGGTCGGATCCGACATAGACATGACAATAGGACTTATCCGAATCGCTGCTGCCAGTAGATACACTACCGCTTATGATTTTAAGATTGCTTACAGCAGTTGCACTGCTACTGCCACTACCTGATGAGGGGTTATTTACATTGGTATCTGTATTCTGCTGATTCTGATCTGGATTTGTATCGTTTTGCTGATTTGAGGAATTGTTGCTTGAAAAGATAACCGCCCCTGCAATGATTCCGGTGCATAATATAATCACAATAGCTATAATCAAAATGTTTTTATTCAGACCATTTTCATCCTGTTTCTCTTCATTGAAATTCTCTTTTCTATTTTTATTGGAAGGGATGCTATTCTTATTTATATCATGGATGTCCATACTGATCAATTTTCCACATTTGACACAATATTTAGAATTATCTTTGTTTTTTGCACCGCAATTTGGACAATATCTAACCATGATTCACCTCCTTAGTTTTAGGATTATGATTTTTAATATCAATTGATTCCTAAAATAATATTAATAATATTATATAGCTTTTATAATATTTTATATTTTTGTAAAATTTATGCAATAAACTGAATTTAATGCTTTATATTTTTCCAGATAAACAGGGCTTCCTGGATTAATAACAATTTAAGATCATGTGGAACTTAAACAAAGACAGAATAAATTCAATAAACTTAAAAAAGTTTTATTTTAATCATGATGGAGATTTAATTGATAATCATTTATATGTTCCATTATTCAGAAAAAACTAAGATATCATGAGAGTATAAAGCATGAAAACTAAACAAGATTATAAACTAAAAAATTATCTTAAAGCTTTATATATCTTTTTATATAAAATTTAATTAAGTAACTGTTTAGGGAGGTGAAAAAGTGAGTAAGTATTGTCCTAAATGTGGTCAAAAACTATCCGATGATGCAACCTTTTGTTCCAAATGTGGTAATAAATTAAACTCAGAGTTTACACCAAATACCGCAAACAATAAAGAGTCTAAGGATAACACAAAGAATATAATCATCGTTGGACTTGCAGCAGTGCTCATCTGCCTAATAATATTAGGTGTTGTGTATGCCGTATATAATGACGGCGATAATCCGATTTCATCATTAGTCCATAAAGAGGATAAGATCCTACAAATATCTGATTTAAAACTAAACATGACCGGATATGACTATAAACTAATAGGTAATTCTTCCACCAATATTGGAGACAGCCAAGCTACTGACTTAGCCTATCAAGTCAACGGTAACGGGGATTCATTTACTTTAACCGTTATTACAGTTGATGCTGCAGGAGCAGATCCATCTTTACTTGAAGGCAATATAAGTGCAAATGGTGCAGTTGCCAAAGAGTTATATATTAATGACAAATATTATTGGGTACAAATTACAGGTGCCAACAAGGACCACAATACCCAGGAATATCTTGATTCAATAATATTATCAAAAAACACTACTAAAAAATCCAGTTCCGATGACAGTAGTAGTGACAGTTCATCAGTTTCAAGTTCCTCAGGTTCTGCACATGCAATGACCGAGGCCGAATGTATTGCATCAGGAAAACATGATACAAACCACGACGGATATTGTACAAACTGCCATCATTATACTAACTATGACAGATCAGGTACTGACGGCATAAGTAGAAGCCAATGTATTGCACAAGGTACTCATGATACAGATGGCGATGGTTACTGTAAAGTATGTCATACATATGGATAAATGAGAATCTTTATCTACATTTATCCTAACTTTTTTTAATTTTAACTATTCTTCAATTCGAACTAATTCCACTAACTTTATTTGATTTTAACTATTCTTCAATTCGAACTAATTCCCCTAAATTTTTTTATTTTAATTATTCTTCAAATTTCAACTATTTCCACTAATTATTATATCTATTGTTTACTTAATTTAATTAAACATTCAACAAATGGATAGGCTATACTAATGAATTTTCGATTAAATTTTATTTTGAATTATCTTTTACAAAACTTAATTTTTTTATAATAAATTATTAAGATTTTAATATTTTAAAAAAAAAATTATACAAAATTCATTTTATAGAACATTATTATAAAATTTTTAAAAAATCAAAAGAAGGAAATTTAAGTAGAATACACAGTTATAAGATTTTTATTCATAATCACAATAATTCTGTTCAGAACAGACTTAAAACAATCCGTTAAAGTTGAACATATCTCATTTTTTTATAGAAATATCATGTAAAAAATCATATTTTTAAACAAAATCAAATAAGGTATAAAAATAAAAAGAATATTTCTAGTTTAAAACAAGTCATTTTTCAAGAAAAGAAGCAAACACTAAATAAAAATAGAAAAATCAAATCAAAAGTTATTTATATATGGAAGATGATATATTTTAACCTACAATTTAGATTTTAAAAAATAGGAGAATTATTATGATTAATTCTGATGCCGTCAGTGATTTACCATTAGAAGAATCTGATGAATATCTTTTTAATTGTGGTAATGAAACTATACCCAACCAAAAAACTAGAAAGAAATCCAATGAAACCAGTAATAAAAGGGACATTATCAACGAAGAAATAAAAAACCAGTATGAATTAAACAACAATGAAGATATCGATAACTTTACTCAAGTAGAAATGATTATGAACAACCATTCATTTATTAAAATCATACCTAAAAAAAAGCTCTAACAGTATTTAAAATCCAACAAAACCAAATAACATTATAAATTATTTTTATTTTAATTTTTCCAAAATTGAAATAAACATAGGGATAATTTATAGCAATCTAATTTTTGACAGATTTTAATTTATTTTCATGATTTTTTAAAAGATTAAAATAAAAATCCCAGTTTTAAGATTGATACCAATTCTAAAACAATAACATAAAATCCGAGTTTTCTAAAATCAAACTATTCTTGAAATATTATTGAAACTCGATTTAACTTAAACTATAAAAGAAACAAAAAACTAATTTTGTCCAAATATCCATGGATATTTTAAATTTTATTATAAAATATTAAATTATTTTTAAAAATCTTAATAAATCTTAAGATAAGTTTATATGTAAGTAGGTACTTACTTACATTATGGAAGTTAAAAATATGAGTACTGAGGAAAGGATTATCAATGCCTCTTTTCATGTTTTAGAGGAAAATGGAATATCCAAAACAACCACTAAAAAAATAGCTGAGGAAGCAGGAGTAAGTGAAGTTACTCTTTTTAGAAAATTTAAATCTAAAGATAATCTTATCGAAGTTTCTAAGAAAGTATTCGTAGAAGAATTTATAAAACAAATCAATAAAATTTTTGAGTTTGATGATTCAATTTCAGTAAACGACTATTTGAGAGAATCCTATCTTAAAATTATAAACCTTCCAAATGACGACTTTAAAATAATTAAAGTTGCACTGGAGGAAATCGATGGAATACCATTTGAGGAAAGTATAATTTTAAAAATAGCCGATACAATCATTAACAAACTTAAAAGCTTTTTTAAAATGCAAATATCCAAAAAAAATATCAGGGATGTGAATCCGGATATTCTTGCAATTAGTATCTATAGCGTTTTCTTTGAAACTATTGTTTTATGGAAATTTTTTGCCAAGACTCCTCAATATGATGTAAATAAATATATTGACGACTTCCTTGATGTTTTAAATAATGGAATTTTAATTAAATAATATATATTTAAAATATTAAATGGAATTAGAAGACTATTTCTAATTATTTAAATGAATTTTTAATATAAGATTCTAATTATTAAATTATAGATAATTATATTTATTAAAAATGAGGTGAAAGATGTCAAAAAATATAATGAAACATCTTCATAATGTAAAGGAAATTACTTCTAAAGATGCTCATGAGGCTTTTAAAAATCCCGTTGTGGTAATAACATTAATTGCAATAATTATTTTACCTTCATTATATGCAGTTCTAAACATTGAGGCATGTTGGAACCCATATGAAAACACCAAAGATATTGACTTTGCAATTGCAAATGTTGATGATGGTGCCACATACAATGGTGAAAGCCTAAACGTGGGTGATGACATTGTTAAAGATTTAAGAAAGAACAATGATTTCCATTGGGTTTTTGTAAGTGAAAGTGATCTTCGACGGGGAGTTCATAATGGAACCTACTATGCAGGTATAGTTATACCCCATAACTTCAGTAAGTCCATTGCTTCAATTACAACAGACAATCCAAAATCTGCACAACTACAATATGTCATAAACAGAAAATCTAACCCGGTAGCAAGTAAGCTATGTGATTCCGGTGCAAAGGCCGTGTATAATGATGTTAATAGAGAAATTGTAGAGTTTATTAATGTTGCAGCATATGGTAAATTAGGAGACCTACAGTCCAGCCTCTCTTCAGGAGCAGGACAACTATCCTCCGGAGCGGGACAACTATCCTCAGGTGCAAGCCAGGTATCCTCTGGAGCGGGACAGGTCTCATCTGGTGTAGGACAGGTACAAAGCGGAGCAAGCCAAGTACAAAGCGGAGCCGGAAAGGTATCTTCAGGAGCAGGACAGGTACAAAGCGGAGCAAGCCAGGTATCATCAGGTGCAAGTAAGGTCCAAGAGGGATCTCGTCAATTATCTGGTGTAAATACAACAGGCTTACCTGATCAGGTAAAAGGAGTTGTCGACGGTTCTGTAAAACTTGCAAACTCCAGTTCCGAATTAGCAGGTGCCTCCAATAATCTAGCTCAAGGATCCTCCAAATTGGCAGGTAGTTCAGTTGAATTAGCAAACGGTGCTTCCCAAGTTGCAGGAGGTTCTGTATCCCTAGCAAATGGAGCTCTTAGTTTAGCTGCAGGTTCCGAATTACTTGCAAACTCTGCATCAGGTGCATTGTTTACTGCAGCAGGTTCACTTTCATCTGCATCAAGTTCATTATCCGATGTAACTGGCGTTGATGAAGATCAAATAGGAGATTACTTCTATTCCCCTGTTAAACTAGATAAAAAGGAATTATATCCTGTTGAAGATTATGGTTCAGAGGTTGCACCATTCTACATAGTGTTATCCATGTGGGTAGGTGCTGTAATTACCGCTGTAATGCTTAAACCAGGACAAGCAACCGGAACCAAATACACTCCAATAGAAATGTACTTTGGTAAATTATTAATATTTATCATCATGTCACTTCTTCAGGCAACCGTTACATTAATAGGCTGTTTCATGCTTGGAATTGAGGTAAGTAATGTTCCAATATTTATACTATCAGCATACCTGATATCTGCGGTATTTATGCTTATTTGTTATTCCTTAATCTCAGCATTAGGACAAGTAGGTAAAGCATTAAGTGTAATTCTTTTAGTATTGCAAATCTCAGGAACTGGTGGAATTTATCCAATTGAAATTATGAGTCAATTCTTTAGAACATTATACCCATATTTACCAATGACACATTCAATTACACTTCTACGTGAGTCAGCACTGGGATTACTATGGACCTCCTATACCCCTGCATTAATCTATATGATAGGTTTAGGTATTGGTACCGTAATCATTTCAGCCATAGTAAAACAATTTGCAGACAAAGGTGCACATTGGTTTGATAGTAAACTTAATGAGACAAATCTATTCGGATAAAAGAATTTCTTTATCTACTAAAATTTAACATAATCTTAAATTAAATCCTTAATTTAAGATACTTTTTTTATTTACTTTTTTTAAGATTATAGAATCAGCAAGAGCTATGAAAATTTTTACAAAAAAGAATTATAATGGATATTTCTATATTTTAATTATTATTTCATATGTACAAACTGGATTTATATGAAATCAGAAAAAACTAATTGAAAAATAGGCAATAATCAAACTAAGTTTAAAATTTTGATAATTAGAGATAAGAAAAAATAAAAAATTAAAAGGTTAATTAAAAATCAATAATGTTTAATAGCCAATAAACAACAATCAAAAAGAATAATCTAATTAATTAAGCTAAACAATTAAATTTCATACTTTCTTTTCATTATTAAAACACCTAAACCTAAACCAATAATTAAACCAATAATTAGACCTCCAATTAATGGCAAAATATAATTGACGGTTTCAGGCTGAGTTTTAACAGACAATAATTGATTAATAGAAGAATGAATAGTTTGATTATTAACATCATCTACAATAATTAACCTATTAGACAAATCACCATGTTTATTTAAAAAATCATGAGCAGTATCTTGATATGATAAAACAATAACCCTTTTATTTGAATTATTTAACATATGCTCCATAATATGCTCTGCCTCACCAGAGGATGTAAACTTATAAACTGTAACATTTACATTCATCTCATCAACAATTTCCTTTGCAAGAATACAATTTGATTCATTTGCAATAATCATTGTATCATCAGTTACATCCACTCCATGAGCACTGATGGAACTTAATCCACACAAACATATCAAAAAAATTAAACTAACTAAAAATACCTTCTTAAACTCCATTTTATCACATATACAATTTTTTATAATTTATATGAAAAGATCAAATCTTTTCAGAATCCAAAAATATTTGAAATAAATTCTCTATTAAATCCTTCCAAATTCCAAAATATTTATTATAAGTCCTTAATTAAAACTACCAAACTCTAATATTTTCTATTAAATCTTTTCAAAATCCAAGATATTCGGCATAAGTTTTCCGATCAGACATAAAATAAATACATTTAAAATACCTTCAATTATAGCAACTAACAAGTAGAATGGCACTAATGTAGATACCAACATTTCAATGTTAGTGGATCCAGAAAGTATTAAAACGAAAACCTGAAAGATTGTTGCACATATTATGCTTATAAATGTACTTGCAAATATTCCAAATTTGTCATTTAGTAGGCCAAAGATTCTATAAGAGTAATAAGTAACAAAACTTATTGTCAAACCCATTATTAAAAAATTAACCCCCAATGTCGTAAATCCACCGATACCTAAAAAAGATTGGAACAACAAAGCGATGAGGGAAATAATTGACGCACTAACCGGACCCAATAATAGACTATCCAAAGGAAACATGAAGAAATGTATTGAAATCCCGAAAGGTGTGGGAACCGTTACAGCCGAAGCTACTGTAGTAACCGCTGTTAACACTCCAATAAAAACTATTTTCTTTTCTTTCACTTTATTACGTTTAAATAAAATATAATCAAATAAAAAATAAAAATTAAGGCTATTACCCAATATATAATAGCTTGAGAAAATGGAATTAAACCGTCAGCCAAATGCATTTATTATCCCTACTTAAAAATACCGTATTTAAATAATAAAACTACAATTAAAAATACCGCTACAAAGGTTATTATCAAAACTACAATGTTTGATAAATTGAATAAATTAGAATCCTGATTCTTATCTGTTGAATTTACAGTAGAATCATTGCTTTCATTAGTATTATTAGTTTTATTCAACTTTTTAGAATTATCATTAGAGGAGGCGCTATTTCCATTATCATCTGTATCTGAGGATACTTGATTTTGAGAACTACTACCTGAAGAGTCTGAATGGCCACCTGATGAACTACCTGATCCACTGGAAGAAGAACCGGAACCACTTGAATAGGAAAAACCACTGGATTGACTAGATTGACTAGAATGTGATGATCCAGAACTACTTTGTTGTACATCCTGTGTTGTAACCTCCTCAGGATATTCTTGACCATGTCCAGGATGAGCAAAAACCATACCTAGACTCAAAGAACTAATTAAACAAAAAACTGATAAAAAAATAAGAAACCTTTTCAAATTAGTAATAATAATAAACACCTCATAAAAAAAAAATGAGATTAATAAGGATATTAATCTCAAAAACATTTATTCCTCATTATTATTTCTTGATTTAGAGTATATTACACCAGCAAATACAGCTAATAACATGACCAATACTACTGCTAAGTAGAATGGATAGTTTGGATCGTTGTTGGATATAGCAGCACCGGTTTTATTTATTTCATAAGCTTTAGGACTAGCTTTTGAATTGGAATCACTTCCAGTACTTGCAGCACTAACTGGTTCCAGACCTACACTGAAACTATCACCAGAGGATGATGCAGAAGAAGTATCGACTCCTGAGCCGGTATTTGATGAACCGCCATTGGATGCACTGCCATCATTTACTCTAGAATTTGCATTGGAATTATGATTAGCATTAGCGGAATTATTATTCATGTTTCCAGAATTGTTATTCCTATTAGCATTTGCTATAGCCAATACTTGGTTCCTGCTTAAATCCGGTAAATTCCTTAAATAAGCAAGACTACTTCCATTACCACCAGAAGTTAACATGTTATACTGATCTCGAGTAATCCATCTTGAGTCACTATGGCTTACGATAGGATTGGTCTTTACGATAGAATTTTCCTGACCTTTGTATAAATCAATGAAAGCTTGAATTTGAGCAGCTCTTTTAGCCTCTGAAGTTGCATAATTACTTAAGTCATAAGTAGGCCATTTAAAGTTAAGAGACACTGCTTGACCAATATTATTTTTTGAATCCCAGATAATTAATATACCTTCCTCATCAAGATCGTCTACACCTTTATACTCGTCGGTAGTTAATTTCTGTACAAGATAGTTTCCAAGACCAGGGGATACATCTAATATGTATTCTAAACTGTCATCCTTACAATACTGTTCATTAGCAATATATGTATAAGACTGAGTGGAAGTTTTATTGAAATTCTTTTGGATATAATCGGTAATGAAGAAACCTGGTTGAACACCCGGACATGCATGATTATGGAATAAGAATGACATGACCTGATCAAAATAAGGTTCTCCAGACCAAGCATTCGTTAAACTTTGAATACTGAAATAGTTACCATCAGGATATGCATTTTTGCTTATTGCGGCAGATAATGAGGAATTATTTAAAGTACTCATATTAATGTTATTTACTTGACTACCATTATATTCGCCAATATACCAGGATCCATCAGGATTATATCTCATGTAAAGACTCATAAGAGAGCCATCATTTTGTTTTAAAACAAAATTAAACCATAATGGAGTCCAAGTAGCTTTATGTACTGGTAATAATGTAGTTCTAGATAATCTAGATCCTAACACATCAAAAAGACCATCCCAACAACCTTCAGTTGACTGTTCATTTAATAGAACATAACCTGCAGAGGTTAAGACTAAGAAGTTAGGCATGTCTTTATAGATTGTTACATTTAATGATTTTTCAAATATGGATTTAGCTTTAGTAGCTGCTTCTTTACCAATATTTTTAAAATCAGAATATGTTAAATAAGCTTTGGTACCTACATTATTTGCACGTGTAGCATTAGGTAAGTTTAAACCTTTAATATAGTTATAATCTAAACCATGGGAATTACATGCCTCAATTACGGTACCATTTGGTAATGTGACATTGTCAGCAGTACCGATTAAGTAGTAATATTGTTCTGGTCTTAGATTATCTTTTTCAACTAATACATTTACCAAACTTGCGGGATTTTTATAAATCCTATTAATCCACCAAGTATTATATTTTAACTGTTCTAAACTACCATTACCTTTTATACCAGTTTCCTTCTCAAATAATGCTTTATTCTTTTTAGAATCATATTCCATTACAACGATAGTTCCATTGTTGGTTTTATCATTCCATCTGATAAAAGCAATCATGTTTGATTTTGCACCAGTAGAAGTGGTGTTAAAACCAATATAGGAACGTTTTCCAGAAGTTGCATCTAAGAAGAATAGAACGGCATCGTTTGCAGAATCACCAGGAACACCCAATATTTTATAAGAAGTGATGTCTCCTGGAGACTGATTACCTACTCCAGTTTCTTGAATTGGAGGATAATATTGAAGTAATGCTTTAGTTATAGTATAACCGCCTAAAGTACCTTCACAGATATGTCCATGGAAAGCTGCTTCTTGTAGAACATCAAAAGTAACTCCACCATACCAACCATTTGCTAAACTTGCAAATGAGAATGCATTTTCTCCACCAACTGTTTTAACTAATTTATTCCATTGGGTCCTATTCATATATTCAGAGATATTACCCAAATATGAACATTTAGTACTTCCATTTAAGAAAATTGCTGCTTTTAAAGTTTTACCTTTTTTAACAACAAAACAGAAATCAATTGGATCAGTTGCTGTTTGACGTAACATTAAGATATTTCCTCTACCATAAGAGATATAGTTTTTAGCATAATTGAGTATTCCATCTATTGCATTTTCACTAGTTTTACCATCTAATTTTGGAACACCGGCAGTTGTAATAGCCAATACTTTATCAGCGTTCTTAAAGTTAAGCAATTTATCTGCTTGATAAGTAACATCTCTTCCTAATTGATAACTTTTGGTAGCTTTCAAATCAAATACCACATTAGCCAAATTATTGGCCTCATCAAGGGTTACTAATTTCCATTGACTAATATAACCTGGAGCTGAAACTGAGACATTTAAATTCTTTAAAACTTCAGCGCCATTTATTTTAACCATATATGAATTTGAATTCTTAGAATAGTTTTTAGAAATAATATTTACCTTTTTATTATCATTTTCACTTACATTGATTGAAGGAGTTATATTACCATTATCACTTTTATATTGGTAATTAACGGTTACATTAATTGATTTAGAAGAATCTTCATTAGTATCTGCTAAAATATTTGAACCGTTATCAACTCCAGCATTAGCAACACCTAAATGATTATCAACGGATTGAACATCACTAAGGTTATCTGTTGCTGATATACCACCAATTGTTAGAAAAACTAATAATAAAGATATAATTAAAAATTTTTTATTATTCATCAAACCAACATTTCGCTTTTTTTAAAAAAAATGTAATAACATCATATATCAAAAAGAATATTTAGTAATACTTTATTCGATATTTTTATTAAATTATTACAGTGTTATATACTTTTATTTTAATATATAAAACTATTTATTACAAATAAGCTTAAAATAGCCTAAAAAGTAATAAATATTGAGTAATTGTAAATATAACAGTTATAATTAGTTTTTAAATAAATAAACAATAGTTATAATTTTTTAAATAAAACAGTTAATCTATAATATAAGAAACAATAAAAAAATTTTAATTTATTGCATATAATATTAAAATTTTATAAAAAATCTAAAAATTTTTTAATAAATATAAATTTAGATTAAAAAAATATTACTTAATATTTAATACAATTTAAGAAAATCCATGGTTCTATAAAAAGTTTAAAATTTACTCCAATAATTTATTTAAAGTTAAATTTAAAATCAAAAAATATTTTTTAAATTAGAAAAATAAATTAAAGCAACTAATAAAAATTAAAATGGGTTTAATATGGAAGAAGAAAAAAAATTCACATGGATAAACTTCTATATGGAGTTTGCAGATAGATTACTTGAATATAAAAATAATAGAACAGGATTAGTTAACAAGATCATTACAATATTTGATAATATTGACTTAAAGTTACCTCTACTTGAAACAAACAATGATATTACAGATATCGGACCATTCACTATTTTTGGACTTTTTAATAAAAACATAAAAACCGAGAATAAGATTAAAATTTTAAAGGAAATTAAAGAATCATTTTCATTGAAAGCTGATTTACCTACTGATTTTAAAGGTGTTCCTGAATTAAATCCTGTAAACAGTACATTTTACTATTTTAAAGGAAGTAGAGGAGATAACGATATCGATAATTTGTGGGATTTATTTGAAATCGCACTAAAATATTCTGAGAATAAAAGTCCGCAATTAAAAAATGAATTTGTAAAAATCTACAATACTGTTTTAAATCAAGTGAATATTAAATGGAACATTACAATGGGTTTATTCTGGATTAGACCTTATGAATATATTAGTCTTAATTCACGTACTAGATGGTATTTAACCAATCCTAATTTTGTAGGTGATGAGGCTATTAATAGAATTAAACCCTCTGACAAATCAGATACACCACCAAAAGGAGAAGAATATCTAAAAATTTGCAATGATTTTAAAGAAATAATTAAAAATAATAATTATGAATTTAAAAATTTCCCCGAACTTATTTACATTTCATATATTGAGTCTGTAAAAGATGATGAATTAGAAAAGGAACGTAAAGAAAGAAAGAAAATTGGAGATGGAATAGGAGATTCAAATATAAATAATGATGGAAATTATTGGTTATACTCTCCAGGTCAAGGCGCATTTGCATGGAAAAAATTCCGTGACAAAAACCTAATGGGTATAGGATGGGAAGCTGTAGGAAACTTAAAAGAATATACCTCAAAAAAAGCAATAGAATCAAAACTACAAGAAATAAATAATAGTAAACGGAAATTTTTCAATGATGCCCTTGCTTTATGGGAATTTTCAAACAAGATTAAAGTTGGAGATGTTGTATTTGCAAAAAGGGGATCACATGAAATAATTGCATATGGAATCGTTAAAGGAAAATATTTTTTTGATAAAAGTATTGATGAAAATTTTCCAAACTTTATTGAAATTGAATGGAAAGAGGAGATAAACACAAAAACTAACTTCTATCTACCTACCAAAACATTAACACGAATAACAGATTATGAGGATATGCTAAATAATATAAAAGGTTTATTTGAGGATGATATTGAACCAGAGAAACCCTCCAATGAGAAACTTCCAATATATACTAAAGAGGAATTTCTTGAGGAATCATTTATAAATGAGGAGATGTATGATAACTTAGTCAATCTTATCAGATATAAGATGAATGTAATCATTGAAGGTGCACCGGGAGTCGGAAAAACATTTACATCCAAGAGATTAGCATATTCCATTATCGGTGTTAAGGATAAGGAAAGGGTAGAGCTCATACAATTCCACCAAAGCTATTCCTACGAGGATTTCATCATGGGATACAGACCTACACAGAACGGTTTTAACCTTGAAAATGGGGTTTTCTACAACTTCTGTAAAAAGGCAGAGGAGGATGAGGATAACGACTACTTCTTCATTATTGATGAAATAAACAGAGGAAATCTCAGTAAAATCTTCGGTGAGCTTTTCATGCTTATTGAAAAGGACAAACGTGGAAACAAAGTACGTTTATTATACAATGGAGAACTATTCAGTATCCCTAAAAATCTGTATATTATTGGTTTAATGAATACCGCCGATAGAAGTCTTGCAATGATTGACTATGCGCTTAGAAGAAGATTTGCATTTTACACACTAAAACCGGCATTCGACTCTGAAAACTTCATTAGATACCGGGAGTCCTTGAATAATCCCAAGTTTGATAATGTTATCAACCTCGTTAAAGAGTTAAATGATGAGATTAAAAATGATGAGGTTCTTGGAGAGGGTTTCCAAATTGGACATAGTTATTTCTGCAACTTAGATGAGAAAACGATAGATAAGAAACTGGACTTCATAATTAACTTTGAGATAATCCCACTGCTTAAAGAATATTGGTTCGATGAGGTAAACAAGGTAGAAACATGGAGTAACAGATTAAAAAATGCACTTGTATAATCTATTGAAGATGTGATTAAATGATTCCGATTAAAAACATCTATTATATGTTAAGCTATGCGTTCCAGGTATTAAGTGAAAAATCATATGAAAGATTAGGTACGGAAGAATTTGATAACATAAACGAATTATTTGCGGAAATTCTTATTATCAGTATAAGCAGACAGATAAAAAGGGGACTTGAAAAGGATTATATTGAAAATACCGATGAACTGCCTACCATAAAGGGTAAGATAGAACTTACCCAATCAATCGCTAGCTTAAGAAATAAGAGGGTCGTATGTTCCTATGATAATTTTACGGTTGATTCATATAAAAACCAGATTATAAAATCAACGATGCAATTACTTTTAAAAAGGGCTAAACTCTCAAAAAACAGGAGAAAGAAGCTTAAAAGATTGTACCTGTATTTTAAAGATGTGAATCTAATCGACTTAAACACCGTTAATTGGAATATCCAATATAATAAGAATAATCAAACCTATAGAATGATTATAGAAATCTGCTATCTTACAAGTAAAGGATTACTTCAAAATCACTCAGAAGGTAAAACAAAACTTATCGATTTCTATGAAAGCAATATGCCGAGATTATATGAAAAATTCATACTCGAATATTATAAAAGGGAATATGGAAATATAAAAGCGGAATCTTCCCAGATCAAATGGCAATTAGATGATGAGATAGACACCAATTTACCAATTATGCAGACAGACATTACCTTAACAAAGGATTATAAAACGGTAATCATAGATGCCAAGTATTACACACATTCCATGCAGGAACACTATAATATAAAAACGGTTCATTCCGGAAATCTATATCAAATCTTTACTTATGTAAAGAATAAAGAGGCTGAACTGTCAAATCAGAAACATGAAGTTTCCGGAATTTTGTTATATGCTAAAACAGATGAGGAAAAACAGCCCGATTACACATATAGTATGAGCGGAAACAGGATTAGTGCTAAAACTTTAGACCTTAATCAAGACTTTGATATGATTAAAAAACAACTGAATTCCATTGTTGAAGAGTATTTCTGAATAAACGGTCAAAAAAGATTGGATGTTATTGTTGAGGAGTGATTTAGATTAAAATTGGTTAAGAAACAGTCATCATAGTTAAAAATAAATTCTAGGTTTTTAAATTAAAAGGATTTTAAACCCAGTGCCTATATTTTTTAAAATATATAACCCGAAAAAACCTTTTTTAGAAATGATGATTCAAAGTAAAGAAAATAATTAATAAATAAAAAAGATATAATAATTATATTATAATATATTACAAAATTTTATTTTAAAGCTTATCATAAGTAATTAAATTATAAACACATATTTAGGAGAAATTATATTGTTAGATATTAAATTGTTTAGAGAAAATCCGGATTTAATTATTGAATCTGAAAAGAAAAGATTTAGAGACACTGATAATGTAGAAAACGTAATAAAGTATGATAATTTATGGAGAGAGGGCGAAACCAAATTAAATGAATTACGTCAAAAAAAGAATAAATTATCCAAATCCTTCAAACAAGCAAAAAAGGACGGAACTATCGATGAGGTGATTGCAGAATCAAAAGCTGTCGCAGCTGAAATTAAAGAGATCACAGCTAAGAATGAGGAATACAAACAGCTACGTGAGGATTACAGATACAAAGTGGGAAACATTATTGATGAGGATGTACCTATTTCCGATACCGAGGATGATAACGAGATTATAAGGACCGTCGGGGATATCCCAGAATTTGACTTTAAACCATTAAATCATGTGGATTTAATAAACAAAATTGACGGTGCAGATTTAGAAACCGCAGCAGAGGTATCAGGTGCGAGATTTTACTACCTAAAAAGAGATATCCTACATCTTAACCTAGCATTGATTCAATTTGCTTTAGATAAATTAGAATCCAAAGGTTATATTCCACTCCAAACACCTTTCTTTGTAAAAAGTGAAGTTGCAGCGGAAACTTCCGAATTAGGTGAATTTGAAGAGACATTATACAAACTAGAAAATGAAGATCTATATTTAATTGCTACTGCAGAGCAAACACTTGCGGCATTACACAGAAATGAGATCATCTCACCAGATGACTTACCTATAAAATACTGTGCTTTATCAACCTGTTTTAGAAAAGAAGCAGGATCACATGGAAAGGATACACTCGGTATCTTTAGAGTACATCAATTCGAAAAAATCGAACAATACATCTATTGTAGTCCTGAGGATTCTAAAAGAATACACAAAGAGTTGCTTGAAACAACTGAAGAGATTTATAAGGATTTAAAACTTCCATATCATATTGTGGCAATTGTATCCTCTGCATTAAACGACAATGCATCCATTAAATATGATCTTGAAGCATGGTTCCCTGGATCTGAAACCTACAGGGAACTTGTATCCTGTACCAATTGTAAGGATTATCAGGCAAGAAAAACAAAAACACGTGTTGGTAGGGCAGGTTCCGGTGATGCACAAGTATTACATACATTAAACAGTACTGCCATTGCAACTGAAAGAACAATGTGCTGTATATTGGAAAACTACCAGGACGAAAATGGTAACGTTAAAGTCCCTGAGGTATTAGTACCTTATATGGGTGGAAAAACAGTGATGGAAGCTAAAAACTAATTTTAGCTTTATCTTTTCTTTTTTTTAAGATTCTTATTTAAATTAGAATCTATTCTTTATTCAAAAACTATTTTTCTAATAATTTATTGAACTCTACTTTTTAAAAGCTGTTATCATATTAATAAATTTAAAACTATTATCCTACCAATTGAGTTAAAATCTACTTTTTAAAAGCTGTTTACTAGTTGAGTTAAGATCTACTTTTTTACAAAACCCCAGTAATTTAGAAAATAAAATAAGATCTAATTTTTAATTTAAAAATCTAACTACAATTAAAAACCTTAAAAAAAAGAATGAAATTAAATAAAATTAATATTTCTCATAGTGGATTCTGGATTCATCAAATTTATCCATGAACTTGTTTTCTTGACCTTTTCCAGGATATCCGACAGTGATAATACAGTAAGGTTTGACGTTTTCATTATCCACACCTACAATTTCAGCAATAGATGCCTCGATATCCTCGAAGGTAGCAACTCCATTCCAAAGGGCACCTAATCCAAGATTTACCGCTTCAAGTAACATATTCTCTGCAGCGGCACCACAGTCTTGTTGCCATACAGTTTTATAAAAAGCCCTTTCAATGTTTGCAAGAACCACAATTGCAACAGGTGCGTTTTTTACCCTAGGTTTAATTTCCCCGATTTTTTCTAATGTATCCTTATCTTTAATTACGACAAATTCCCATGGTTCCGCATTTAATCTACTTCCAGGAGCCTGCATTCCTGCACGTATGATCTTTTCAATCTTCTCATCTTCAACTTCCTTATCTTCGTATACACGTACACTACGTCTTGTTTTTATAACTTCTTCAAAATCCAATATAATCACCATTATTAATTTAATATTTGATTTATATATTCAAATATATAAATATATTGAAAACTGGTTTTTATAACATTTTAGAGAATTATGTTTCATTGATAAAATAAAGATTAATTAAACTAAAAATTAATAAAATAGCTGGGATTTAAATAAAAATTGAATAAATTATAATAAACAAATTAAAATTAGTTAAAATTAGTTAAAAATTAAAAAATCAAAAAAAACCAGTTAAAATAAGAATTAGATTCAAAGTTTGAATTGGAAAAATCAATAGAACTTTTTTTAATTAAATTTATCGAATAAATAATATTCTAGATTAAAGTTAGAATATTAAAAATTAAACCAGATTTAAAATTAGAATATAAATTAAATATTAACAAATAGATAAAAAAAATCAACTAAAAATAGAATTAAATAATATATTATCTTGTATTAAATTAGATGAATACAATTCAAGTAATCTAATACAAGGGTTGGAAATTATTATCTTATTATAAGATAATCATGACTTATTCTAATTTAGAAAAATTTCAATTATAAAAAATAAAAAATTAATAATTTTAATGTATCTATATAATGGTCCTTTAAAACTAATAGTTTGAAATCATTTCAACAAACTGAGGACTGGTAATATCTGCAATAGGTTCATTTTTATCCAATGTTTTGATTTTTTCCATATCCTCATCGGATAATTCAAAATCAAATAGATCAATATTCTCCTTCATTCTTCCCTCTGCAGAGGATTTAGGGAAAACAATGATTCCTCTTTGAATCAACCATCTTAGGATAACCTGTGCAACGGACTTACCATATTGATCTCCAATAGTCTTCAAGGTTTCATCCTGGAAAATTCCGTCTCTTCCCTCTGCAAGTGGACCCCAAGCCTCAACTTTAGTACCGTATTTATCAAAGAAATCTTCAACACCTTCCTGTTGATAGAAGGGGTTTACTTCGATTTGGTTTACCATAGGTGTAATCTCACTATGTAATGCAAGATTTACAAATCTATCTTTTGCGAAATTACTTACTCCAATAGCTTTTACCTTACCCTCTTTGTACAATTCCTCAAATGCTCTCCATGTTGCAAACACGTCACCAATGTTTTGGTGGATAAGGTATAGATCAATGTAATCGGTTTGTAATTTTCTAAGTGATTCCTCACATGCTTTTTTAGCTTCCTCATAACCGTGATCAGTATTCCAGATTTTGGTGGTTATGAAAAATTCCTCTCTTGGAATTCCAGATTCCTTGATTGCCTGACCTACAGCCTCCTCATTATAGTATGCCTGTGCGGTATCGAAGTGTCTGTATCCTACTTCAATTGCTTTTGCCACTATATCTTTAGTTACATCAGGAGCTACCTGAAAGACTCCAAATCCTAACTGTGGTACTTCTACATCATTTGATAATTTTACATATTCCATTTTATCATCCCGAATTTTTTTAAAAATTAAAAACATTTTCGTTTTTCTACTTTCTTATATGAAAATAGTAGTATATAAAGTTTACTATGTAAACAGTTATCTTAGTAAAAAATACAACTCTATCATTCCAAAATTTTCCCATATAAATATTAATTAATATTATAATAAAATCCAAGGAAAATATTTTAGAATTCTTATATTAAATATATTCTAGCCAAATGATCTAAAACACTATAATATTAATTAGATAATAAAATTAAACCATAATTATAATTATATAATATAGATAATCATCTTTTTAATAGAATCCAATAATAAATTTTAGAATTTCCATTACCTTTAAATAGTATAAAATGAAAAATAATAAATAAGTTTACTTTGTAAACAGTTATTTATGTAAATTATTAATAATTTTTTTATAAGTTTTATATTAATTAATCATTATTAGAAAGGGTCAGAAATATGGATAGAAATAATTTGATTATATATATCATGGTTCTAGGTACTTTTGGAATATTAAGTACCGAAATGGGAGTGGTTGGAATACTTCCACAGATTGCGGAATATTTTAATGTGAGTATAACACAGGCAGGTTTATTTGTAAGTATGTTTGCTTTAACAATAGCTATATTTGCGATATTCATGCCTGTAATCTTCAGTAAATACGAAAGGAAGAAAACATTCATATTGGTTCTTACAGTGTTTACAGTGTTTACAGCAATAGGTGCATTTGTAAAGGATTTTAATATAGCATTGATCTGCCGTATAATACCTGCAATGTTTCACCCGATATACTGTAGTTTAAGTATGACAGTAGCTGCAGAAATAGTGGAACCTGATAAAGCCCAGGATGCTGTAAGTAAGGTTATAATGGGAGTAAGTGCCGGAATGATTATTGGTGTTCCGATTACCACATTTTTAGCAAGTCATTTCGGTTATCAGTATGCGATGTTATGGTTTACAACAATCAACTTTATAGTATTAATACTTACAATACTATTCTTCCCTAAAATACCTGGAAAGGAGGATTCCTATCTATCCCAAATATCCGCTGCCAAAACAGGGGTATTTTTAATATCAGTATTAGGTGTAATATTTTTAAATGCAGGAATGTATACAGGATACTCATACATCTCAGAATTCTTAAATGCATTAACCCATATTGTAGGAACTAATCTAAGTATTGTATTACTCCTATATGGTGTTGCATCAATCATAGGTAATTGGTTAGGAGCTAAATTACTTGATAGGGATAGTAGGAAAATAATCTTAGCATCACCAATAGTGGTTTCAATCATATTATTTGGAATGTTTACAGTAAGCAGTCAAACAATTCCGACAGTGATATTCATGGTCTTCTGGGGATTATTTGCAGGAATAATCAATGATATTTCACAATATCTGATGGTTTCAGCTGCACCACAGGCACCTGAATTTGCAAATGGAATATTCTTAAGTATGGGAAATGTTGGAGTCACAATAGGAACAACAATAGCAGGATTTGTTGTAGCAGGTATTGGAGTCCGTTATGTAATGCTGTTTGCGATTTTAGTCCTAGTCTTCGATTTAATACTATTATTTACAAGAACTCAAAAATACAACATTGATTAGAAAATATTTATTAAAAAAAATATAATATAGATTAAATTAAATTTTTTATATAATATTTCAAAATCAGGAAAAGGGATAATATGATGTTACCAAGCCAATTTAAAGAAGAGAATTCTAGAAACATCAGAATCTACCATTATGTAGAGGAATTAGTTGGAAGTTATAAAGAATTTATGAATAGGAATAACAGTGAAGATGAGATTCCCCTCTCATATCTTCCCTTTCTACTTAGAATAAGATTTTCAAACAATACCACCCAGAAGGATTTAACAAAACTGTTTAATGTCAGCAAGGGTTATACTGCAAGATTACTTAAAAACTTTGAAGAATGTGGTTGGATTACAAGAGAAGAGAATCCGGATAACCACAGGGAAAAGATCGTTAAACTAACTGATGAGGGTATGAAAAAAACAGATGAAATCATCAAGAAAGTAGATCAATGGGAGGATATGGTAACAAGCTCCTTATCAGATACAGAGGTGATGATATTAAAAAAGTTATTGTTCGATGTGGTTGTGGAAGCTGACAAAATCTAATAAACCATTATTAAACAATAAAACTACTTTTTTAAATCATCATTTTTATAATTTTAATAATTTTATATTAAAACAAAAAACCAACTTTAATGTTTAAACCATTTTAAACTTTAATGAAAATATATTAGACTAAAAAACTATATCATAATTTTAAACTATTTTTATAATTATAATAGACTATATCAGTCTAAAAAGAAACCAAATTCTATTTTAAACCATTCTTATAATAATAACCTTAAATCAATCTAAAAAAAAAACTAAACTCCCTTTCTAAACTATTTTTACAATAATACTGATTTTAGAATTTTCATAAAATATTTAATAAACTAGTTATATAGTAAAATATTAGAAAAAATAGGTGAGCAAATGGTAAAAGATAAACATGTAATATCTACATTAGGTAAAGCAGAGGTTGTAATTGAAGATGGTAAGATAACATCAATTGGAGAACCTAGAATCAACTATTGTCCAATCTATAATGATATTGACAATGTTGATGAAATCACCAAGGATTATATTGAAATGAATATAAACCGGAGAATCAAAGAGTTTGGCATGTGTACCTCCAAGAGAATTATTAAAATGGAGGATATAATGACCTTCGGAATAAGTGAAACGCTTGAGACAAACCTTGAAATTGGTACAATCGACTGTGTAGTAGGTGCATGTGAAGGGGTAGGTACTGTTTTAATGACTGACCCCGATACAGTTCAAGGCGTTGGCGGAAGGGTGTCCGGACTTGTATCCACAACCCCGTTACCTGAGGTAGCTGAAAAACTTGGTAGGGAAAATGTTTTAAATCCTGAAACTGCGGAATTAAACCAGTTGAAAGGTGTTAAAAAAGCAATCAAGAAAGGTTATAAAAATATTGCAGTTACCATAATACCCTCACCTATGGTTAAAGAGATAAGGGAACTTGAAATACCTGATGACGTTAATATCTACATTTTTGTAGCCCATACAACCGGTGCAAGCAAAGAGGAAGTGGTTGAACTGTTTGAAAATGCGGATGTTATAACTGGCTGTGCATCATCCGAAATACTAGACTATGCAGATAAGGTTAAACCATATTATTCCGGTAAGAAAGTGCCATTGTTTGCAGCAACGGAAAAGGGAAGGGAATTTTTAGATAACAGATTAAAAAGTATTGGTAAACCTTTAACAGTAAAAGACTACCCTTTAGATAGATCCAATAAACCTGATCCATTAGTTTAAATTTTAATCTATTTTTAATAGATTTAACAAACCTACTCTTAGTTTAAATATTTAATCTATCTTTAATCTTAAACACTTTTTATTTTTTATGAAATTTTTAGATATAAATTAATCCATTATAGATAATCAAAAAATGATAAAATGATACTTGATGTTAGCTCCAGAACAGATATTCCCCAATATTATTCCAAATGGCTTTTAAAAAGATTTGAGGAGGGATATGTTTATGTCAGAAATCCGATGTTTCCTGAGAAGGTTTCTAGAATTGAACTTAAGGAAAACCTTATAGATTGCATCACATTTGTATCAAAGAACTATAAGCCACTTATTCCAGATATCCACAGGATTACCGACCATTATAACACCTACTTTTTTTACACGATAACAGGATATAAAGAGGATGTTGAGCCAAATGTTCCGTCTATCGACGAGAGTATAGATACCCTAATGGAGTTATCAAATATCGTTGGTAGGGATAAGGTGGCTTGGAGATATGATCCAGTATTATATACCTCATATTATAATCTTCAATACCATAAACAGTGCTTTGAATATATTACAGAAAAGGTAAACCACTATATAGACAGATGTATCTTTAGTTTTGTAGATTTATATAAAAAACTAGAAAGGAACATGCCAGAAATCATTCCATTTACAATAAAGGACAAAGAGGACATTGCCAGAAATCTTGGAAAAATCGCAGACAGATACAATATGAAAATACAAAGCTGTGCAAGTGATGTGGACTATAGTAGATACAATATTATAAACGAAGCCTGCAGAAATCTGGACCTTTTTGGAAATGCAAACAACATAAAATTTAAGGACATCAAACATAAGGGAGACAGATTGCACTGCCATTGTATTGATACAAGGGATATCGGACAATATGACACCTGTTTAAATGGATGTAAATATTGCTATGCAAATACAAATCCCAAAAAAGCCTTTGAGAATATAAAATACCATGATCCAAACTCCCCCATACTAATTGGAAATATAAGGGAAAATGATATAGTTACAAAAGCCAATCAGAAAAGCTTTCTTAAAAAACCATACAGAAAACCAGATAAAAACGAAACAACCTTAGATAAATTTTTTTAACAATTGAAAAGTAAACAAGACAATCTGGTAAAACTATAGATAGAACAATATTTTTCCTATTGAAATCTTAAAACATTAAATTTAAGGGTTATTTTTAATGATTATTAGCATTTAATATTGATTTTAGGTTTATTAATATATTAAAAGAAGAATATAATAAATAAAAAGTTAAAAAGAAATAATTTTAAATATTTGAATTAAAAAATAAGTATTCAAGATATATTAAAAATTTATGGTGTGAGTAATGGAAAAGATAGACTACTTTATTACTATTTTAATTATAATACTATGTTTAAGTCTTGCTGCACTTGGTGCAACATTAATTTTAGACAATAATAGCTCCTTACCAGATCCTAGTTCCAATCAAAGTGTTAACATAACAAACAACACTCCTGTAAGTCAAGCACCTACTTTAAAGGTAGTTGAAAAAAACACTAACAATAATGCCAATATTTCAAACAACACTACAAATCCTGATGCAGGTACTGTACTTGAGATTAAAGATTTAGGTAATGGTGAAATCAGATATAAGATAGCCGATGGAAATGGCGGATATACCTATAAGACTGTAAAGGAAAGCAATAACAATAATCAAAACAATAGTAAAAATAAATAATATCAAAAAAGAGGGCGAATATGATATAAACTTTATTTAATATTTAAACAAATATTAAATATCTATTTTTAAAATATTAAGATTAAAAAAATAAAGTTAAATAATCAACTAACTTCACATGTAAAAATTAAGATTAAAAAAAAAGAAAGTTAAATAATTATTGAAATAACTAGCTAACTTCACATGTAAAAATTAAGATTAAAAAAAAAGAAAGTTAAATAATTATTGAAATAATTAACTAACTTTATATGTAAATTTATCCACTAATTCTTTATTTCCATTGCTGTTTTTATAGACGAATATTTTTAGATATTTAAGTTGGAAATCATCATAACCCTTTTTAGAAAAGACAACATTGGCATTCGTTATTGTATTTGCAGGCGTATCATTAGATAAAATCACATTTGATTCATTGGTACCAAAGAAATTACCTACATTATCCAATAACTGATTATTGGAATCATAACCATAAACCTCTATAGTTGTATCGGCCAAATCTTCTTTGGTAATAAACTCCACGTTATAAACTTTAGCAGACCCGGTATAGGTATCTGCAACAAAACTTTGATAATCCGTCTGTGTTACTGAATTGACCTGGATTTCATCAGCTTTAAATAGATATGGAACATCTTCCGGACTTCCCGCCATCACTACAACTGTAGTAACTGATACGATTAAGATCAATACCACAAGCAGCCCTGCAATCAAATGTTTTTTGTGTTTTTCATTAGTGTTTTCCGGATAGACCTCGTCAGAGTAATCTTTGTTAAAGTGTTTATCAAAGAGTTGATTAGAGTAATTGTCTTTTAATGATGAATCACTGCTATTTCTATTAAATTCTTCCATGTTAAATTGGTATCCGCATCTTTTACAATATTTAGAATTTACTGGATTCTTTTCACCACAATTAACACAGTATTTAAATCTTTCCCCCATATTAACCTCCAACAAAATATTAAACTATTTAATTGAAATTATATTATAAATTTTTCAAACCATTGAATGACAGTTATACAAAAAGTCATTGAATTTAAAAATAATTATACAATTAACATTTTCAATATAGAAATACATTTTTTCAAGATTATTTAAAAAACATATATTAAATTAGTTGAAAATCTTATAAATAATTTACTGAAATAGAAAATAAAATAGTTGAAATTTTATAAAAATTGAAAAAATTATTTAAATTCAATCAAAACAGAATAAAATAGAATAGATAATTAATTTAATAATTCTAAAGGATTAAGAAATATATTTATTTATTATTCAACCTATTTTAATCAGATAAAGATCAAATTAACCAATAAAAATTTTATAAAGGTTATAATTAAAAAAAGCCAGATATTCATAGAATAGAATATTGATAAAAAAAGATAGTAAAGATTAATACATTAAAAATGTATTAAAGAAAAATATTGATTTTACAACTACACGTTTAGCTAAAAAAAAACATGTCTATTCCACAGTCACACATTTAGCTAGGTTCTTAGGTTTATCAGGATCTGAGCCCCTTTCCAATGCTATGTAATATGAGATTAGTTGAAGTGGAATTACATATACAAGTGGGGCTATGATATCCTCAACATCGCTATCAATTAGGAAAACATCGTCTGCCTTGTTTGAAAGTGAGTCATCACCTTTGGCACCAATAGCTATAACATCTGCACCTCTTGATTTGACCTCTTCAAGATTGCTCATGGTTTTTCTGTAGTTATCACCAGGCGGTAAAATTACAACTACAGGAATACCCTCATCAATTAATGCCAGAGGCCCATGTTTAAGTTCACCTGCAGCATAACCTTCACCATGGATATAGGTAATCTCTTTAAGTTTAAGTGCACCTTCAAGAGCTGTTGGATAAGCAAATCCCCTTCCAATATAGAAGAAATCATCAGCATATTTGTATTTCTTGGACATTTCTTCTAAAGACTCCGCATCCTCCAGTACCTCATCAATATATTTTGGAACCATTTCCAGTTTTTCTAGAAGTTCATCGTTTTCTGCCAAAAGTCCTGCAAATAAATATATTGAGATTAACTGGGATATATAAGTTTTAGTAGCGGCCACACCTATCTCAGGACCTGCCTGTGTTTGAATCACATATTGAGCTCTACGTGTAGCAGATGAACCTGCAACATTTACAATGGCCAATGTTTTACTTGTTTTATTGGCAATATCCAAAGCCTTTAATGTATCTGCAGTTTCACCTGACTGTGAAATAAATACAACCAGAGTGTTCTCATTTAAAGTGTTTGCAGAATACTTAAACTCTGATGCAAGAATCACATCAGTCGGTATATTCGCAAGGGTTTCGATTAAGTATTTACCGGTAAGGGAGGCATGGTAGGATGTTCCACAGGCAACAAACACAATTCTATTTATATCATCCTTGATCTCATCTACAATGGTCTTAATATTGTCCTTTTCTGTCAAGGTATTTTTAACGGCTGAACTCTCCTCATTGATTTCCTTAATCATGAAGTAATCATAACCCTCTTTTTCAGCCATTTCAGGAGTCCAGTTAATAGTCTCGATTTCCTTATCTAAAATGTTCCCCTCGGTATCCTTAACTGTTACTCCATCCATCGTTAAGGTAACAATTTCCCCTTCTACAGGATAAATGATATTATTGGTATATTTTAAAATAGCTGGGGAATCACTTGCAACAAAGAATTCGTTTTTACCTACACCTACAATTAATGGACTGTCCTTTCTGGTTGCAACTACCTTATTTGGTTCATCAATTGAAATAGCCGCAATAGCATAAGCCCCAACCATTTTATCAATAGTTTTTACCATGGCTTCTTCAAGGTTTGAACCTTCATCCATGAATTTTCTAAGCAGATGAGGAATTACCTCAGTATCGGTATCTGATTTGAAAGTATGGCCTTCCTTGATTAACTCTTCCTTAAGCTCAGCATAATTCTCAATGATTCCATTATGTACAACTGCTATTGTACCGTCCTCATCAGTATGTGGATGAGCATTTACACGGTTTGGATCTCCATGGGTTGCCCAACGTACATGTGCAATACCACATTGACCTTCCATATCTCCTAAATCAAGATTAGTGTTAACATCAATAATTTTACCCTTATCCTTTTTAACATAAATTTTATTGTCTTCTGTAGCAATACCTACTGAATCATATCCCCTGTATTCAAGTTTAGATATACAATCTAGTAAAATTGGTGCTGCTTTTTTATCTCTTAAAACACAACCTACTATACCACACATAATCTATAACTCCATTAAATAAATAATCATAAAGTTTCCATCATGAATTTATATTGTAAATAAATCCTATTAATAAATCTAAATTTAAAAATTTCCATTTTATCTAAGAAACTCTTAAAAAAATCAATCCATATACATTCATTTAATTTAAATTTAATTTAATTCCACAGTTATCTATAAGATTGATTTTTATCTTTTAAGATTCCAAATGTACTTACTGTTATATTTGTTGTTTATAATTTATATATTAAAATTTAAACCTAATCTTTTTAAAAAAATTTCTTATTTTGTAATAATTAAGTTGTAATACTATTTAAATATTAAGTATATCTGAAAATAAAAAAGATTTTATTAAAAATACCCGTATTTTATATAGGCGAATTGTTTTAAACTTATACTTTAATTAAATATTGCTTTTAAGTTGAGATTAAAAAAAAAATAGTCTTTTATCGTTGAATCTTTAACAACACTAAAAGTTTAAAGACCCTTATGTTAAAAGTATCTAAAACCTTTAAAATGTTAATTTAAAAATCATATTTACTAAAATTAGATAATTTCCATATTTAATTAATAAAATGAGATTAACAAAAAAATAATATATAAAACAATGAAAAAATGTTTAAAATTAATTTGAAATTATTAATTTTCTTCTTTAGATGCATCCCAAGGTTGATTTCTAATTATACTGTGCATATCTATAGTATCATCATCAATAAACTCTAATTCTAGTTTACCATCTTTAACATTCCATATAACAAAATTGTCTTGTTTAATACCTAATTCTTCCCTATATTTTAAAGGAATTGTTAACCTAAATCCATTTTCAATCTTGGTTTTCATGTTACCACCTATAATTTCTAGTCATATTATAATCTAATTTTATCTCATATAAAAATTAATCTAATTTTATTTAATGTAGAAATTAGTTTTCATAAAAGATTATTGATGGTCAATAACAAAATATATAATTAATAATAAAATCATAAATAAGAATATTGTATATTTATTTAAAATTAATAATTTTCTTTAAATATTTTCAAATTATTAGAGGATTAAAATGATTGAAAAGACTGAACTAATGTATGAAGGAAAGGCTAAAAGCGTTTATGAAACTAATGAAGCTGATAAAGTTATTGTTGAATTCCGTGACGATATGACTGCTGGTGACGGTGCAAGAAAAGAGACCATGGATAAAAAGGGTTATTACAATTCAATAATTACCGCTAAAATCTTTGAAGTGCTTGCCGACAATGGCATTGATACCCAATTAATAGAGCTTCAAAAACCTAAGACCTTAGTTGTTAAAAAACTTGACATGATTCCTCTTGAAGTCATTGTACGTAATATAGCAACTGGAAGTTTAGTCAGGACATTTCCTTTTGAGGATAAGACTCCACTAAACCCACCTATTGTACAAACCGATTATAAAAGTGACGAATTCCATGATCCTGCCATAAATGATTCCATTTCCAAAGCACTTGGTCTTGCAACTCAAGAGGAACTTGATTTCATTAAGGAAACTGCACTTAAAATCAATGACATAATGAAGGACATGTTTAAAAAAGTTGGCATTATCTTAGTTGACTTTAAAATTGAATTTGGTAAAGATTCCGAAGGTAAAATCGTTCTTGGTGATGAGATTAGTCCAGATAGTTGTAGATTATGGGACGCAGATACTATGGACATGTTAGATAAAGAATTATTCAGAAAAGGCCAAGACGATAAAGTCATGAGCGCTTATGAAGAGGTCTTCAATAGATTAATTACTGATGATGACAAAGCTAAATGGAATTTATAGACTTGTTGTTAGTTAAACTATTTAATATAAAATTTGTAATTCTAGATTATCCCAATAAAAATATATTATGAGTGATTTAAATGAAATATGATATAGAAGTAACAATATATCTTAAAGAAGGAATGTTGAATCCCGAGGCAAAAACTATTGAAAACTCACTTTCCCTACTTGGTTATAATGTATCAGACACCAAAACCAAAAGCATCATTACTTTCCAGATGGAAGGGGAAAACACTGAGGAGGTAAAATCCGAAGTGGACGATATGTGTCAAAGATTACTCTGTAACCCTGTAATTCATAATTACAAAATCCTTGTTTTCCCGGAAAGTGTAGACTGCGGACTTAAAGAATAGATACGGGGGATAACATGAGAATAGGAGTAATAAGATTTCCAGGAACAAACTGTGATAGGGATGTTCATCATGCATTGGAACTTGCTGGTGCAGAGGCCGATTACGTTTGGTGGAAGGATGAGGATCTAACTGACTATGACGGTATTGTCATTCCAGGGGGATTTTCATATGGAGATTACTTACGTGCAGGAGCAATAGCTTCAATCACACCTGTAATTGACGGAGTAAAAGCATTGGTTAAAGAGGAAAAACCAGTACTTGGAATATGTAATGGTGCCCAAATCCTAGGAGAAATAGGACTTGTTCCAGGGGTTTTCATCACAAACGAATATCCCAAATTTAATTGTCAGTCAATAGAGCTTAAGGTCAAGACCACACGCAGTCCGTTTACATCATACTACAAGAAGGATGAGGTGGTTCAAATACCAATAGCCCATGCAGAAGGAAGATTCTATACAGAGGATGTTGAGCTTTTACATGATCAGGACCAAATATTGTTCCAGTTTAATGATGAAAATCCAAACGGATCCATTGAAAAAATCACAGGCGTATGTGATGAATCTGGACTTGTCTGTGCAATGATGCCTCACCCTGAAAGGGCATGCGAGAAAATTTTAGGTTCAGACGACGGACTTAAAGTATTTAAAGGTATGATTGACAATAGCTGATCCTTAAAAAGATAAAGGACAATAAAAAAAATAAAATTCCAACTATTTAAAGAAAAAAATGTGATAAAATGGTAGTGTATTTAGTAGGTGCAGGACCTGGAGATGCAGATTTAATAACCGTAAAAGCTGTAAAAATACTTAAAAAAGCTGATGTAGTTTTATATGACTATTTATCAAATGATGAAATATTAAATTATGCTCCGGATACTGCTAAGAAAATATATGTAGGTAAAAAAGCAGGTTCCCACTATAAAAAACAGGATGAGATCAACGAGCTTATCGTTAAGGAGGCTCAGGACAGATCCAATAACAAGGAAGGTAAGGACCCCGTTGTGGTACGTCTTAAAGGTGGAGATCCTTTTGTGTTCGGACGTGGGGGAGAGGAAATCCTCGAACTTGCAAAAGCTGGAATTGATTTTGAAGTTATTCCAGGGGTTACCTCAGCAGTAGGTGCACCTACATCACTTGGATTACCAATAACACACAGGGCAGTTGCAACGTCATTTACAGTTGTTACTGGTCATGAAGACCCAACAAAACCAGACAAACAGGTCAAATGGGATTTTACAGCAGATACCTTAATCATCCTAATGGGAATCGGAAACATTAAAGAAAATACACAGGAAATCATGAAATATCGTGACGGTAAAACACCTACATGTGTCATAGAAAGCGGAACACTTCCCAATGAAAGGGTAATATTTGGAACACTTGACAATATTGCAGACAAAAATATAAATACACCTGCGATTTTAATAATTGGAAATGTCATTGATGTGTTTAAGGATTTAGATTACCTAAAAGCTAAAGAATAAATAATAAGAGGGATATTATTTTTGGACTAAACCTACCTTTTCATCTGTACCAGCCTGCAGCAATAATAATTGGAATTATTGCAATATACTATGCCCATAGAAAATATAAAAATCATGAAATCCACTTGGGACTAATAGTGTTGTGGGACATATTCTTTATTCTAATGATTGTTGTATCATTTTTAGGTGATTTTACAACATTCATGAGTAATTACATAGGTTTTAGACGTGGTCTTGATTTGATATTCTCAGCCGCTTTAGCTATACTTCTATACTTTAGTTTCAAAACAGCTCAAAAAGTAGAGGAGCTGAATGACAATATCTATAAATTAAACAGTATTATTGATAAGAACAATAAGAAAGAATAAACAGCATTTAAAAGTTTTAAAGTTTTTCAATTTAAAAAACTTCTATTTTTCTTATTTTAAAAGTAATTTCTATAGTTAAAAACTTCTATTTTTCCAATAATGTTTTTTACATAAAATTCATAATTTAATTTAGTAAAAAAAATATTTATATTAAAAAAATAATTTCCAACATTTCCTATTTTTAAAGATAAACTTTTTACCTTAATAACTTAAAAAAAATCCAATTTCTATTATTTTAAACAACATATCTTTATATGAAAGGTTTATAGTTTTCCTAATTTAAAAAAATAAACTTTTCAATTTTATACATAAAAGAAAAGATAATACTTAAAATAAATTTAATTTAAAAAAAATAGCTAATAATGAGGAATTATTGTTCCTCACTTGATTTATGGAAGAATTTCTTAATTCTAAATGATATATATTGAGTTCCACCACGTACATTACGTTTAAATTCTTCCCATGTGAGATTTGCAAGAAATGTTTTAACAATATATGTAAATGAGAAATAATATTTGCTCATCAGGTTATCCCTAATTTTTTCAATCTCCTCATGACTTGCATAGGGATAGTCAACCAAACAATTAAGATAGCCCTCATCATTCAACCAATGGGAATAGTCCTCGGTTATGAGATAATCATTGTCCCGTGCCCAATTATAGAATTCCGTACCTGGGAAAGGCACCGCCTGCTGGAAGAAACACATGTCAGGATAAACCTCCTTTGCAAATTCATAGGTTTGATTAATGGTTTCAAGATTATCCCCTGTAAGACCAATCATAAAGCATCCGAATACTTTAATATCCAAATCACGAGCATATCTGGCAAAGTTACGTGACTGTTCAAGAGTAATTCCTTTTTTAGTCTTATCAAGCACTTCCTGGTTACCTGATTCATAACCGCATACAAGTAACCTACAGCCTGCCCCCTTCATTTTGGCCATCGTTTCATAGTCAAGATCCACCCTTGTATTGCAAGACCATATTGGTTTAAGACCCCTTTCTATAATCTCATCACATACTTCCATTACACGTTTCTTGTTTACTGTGAAAGTATCATCCTCAATAAATATTTCCTTGATTTCAGGCATGTCAGTTAGGATATACTCGATTTCATCCACCAGATCTTTAACGGATCTTAAACGATACAATCTTCCACCCATTGTTGATGGATAGGAACAGAAGTTACATTTATTTGGGCAGCCTCTACTTGATACAATCTGTATCATAGGTTTCTGTGCAAATGCATATGCATAATCGTTACAATCCAGGAATTCCTGATAGACCTTAGATACCCAAGGAAGCTTATCCAAATCAACTAAAGGTCTGTCAATGTTATGGACAATCTTACCGTCCTCATCCCTATAGGAGATTCCCTCAATATCTTTAAGTTGACCGTAGTCTACAATTGAATCCCCACCTGCCTTTACAATCTCAGGTACGGTAAAATCGTATTCCTGACGAACGACAATATCTACCCCGTAGCATTTGTTTAGAACATCCTCCGGCAGAATTGTAGGATGTGTTCCACCACAGATAATTTTAATATTGGGAAAACTGTCTTTAATCCTGTTTAGGGTGTTATAATCATAGCTACATGTAGGTGTAGTTGTCTCACACATAATATAATCTGGATTGTATGAGGATATTTCATTTAAGGTATCCTCTAATGTAAAGTTTTTCGTAATACAATCAACTAATTTAACGTCAATTCCATAATCCTCACATACTCCAACACAGTAAGCAAGCCAATAGGGATAATATAAAGTACCTGATTTTGTCTTCTCTGGCCAACGACTTGCCCTACTAATATTGAATTCATATGGTAAATTCAAAAATAATACTTTCATGATTTTCTACACCTATTAAAAATAAATATGATCTCTACCTTACTTCCTAAAAATATAACAATAAATGGTATTTATCTTATAATATTTAAGTTTTATAAAGAGGATACTTAATGTTTAAAAAGTCAATAGAAAAATCATAAAAATCAATATATTCTAAGAACATCTATTGGAAATCCTATAGGATTATATAAAAAAATATCAGATAATTAGAAAGTATTTATACAAAAAATAAAAAAGATAATAATGATTAATAATTAAAATCAAAAAATGATAATATGGAAAATAGAGTGATTGAGAAGAATGGAGATAGTATTTCACCTCTTGGGTTTGGAGCTATGAGACTTTCATTAAACGGAAGGGAATATGGGGAATCTAGACGATTATTAAGAATTGGAATCAACAATGGTATAAATTTTATTGATACCGCATATGTTTACTCCAATGGAAACAATGAAAAGCTCATTGCAGATGCCCTAAAAGACGGTTACAGGGAAAAAGTGAAAATATCCACAAAGATACCTGCATTCAATATTAAAAGAAGGGAGGAAATGGAACCTTACCTCAACAAACAATTAAAAACTTTAGGTATGGATTACATTGACTATTACTTCCTTCATAATGTTAACCTAAAAATTATGGAAAGACTCTCAGATATCGAGGTATTTGAATTCTTGGATAAAGCAAAAAAGGAAGGTAAAATAAGAAACGCAGGCTTTTCATACCATGGAGAGATCAAGGACTTTAAGAAAGTAGTTGATATGTATGATTGGGACATGTGTCTAATACAATTCAACTATTATGATGCTGGCATTCAGATGGATATGGATTGCATTGAATATGCACACTCTAAAAAGATGGGAATATTTGTAATGGAACCTTTAAAAGGAGGGATCCTTGCAGGAGATATGCCGGAGAAAGTTGAAGAGGAATTCAGAAAAGTCAACCCTAAAAAAACCAATGCGGAATGGGCTTTATCCTGGGTATTAAACCATCCGGAGATTACATGCGTTCTATCCGGAATGACAGATATAGAACAGTTAAGGGAAAACATAAGGATTGCAAAGGAAGTGAAACCTAATTCGTTAAGTGATGAGGAGCTTAAAACAATTAAGCATGCAAGAAACATGATGAAGAAATCCCTTAAAATCAACTGTGCAACCTGTGGTTACTGCATGCCTTGTCCAGAAGGAGTAAACATCCCCAAATGTTTCGATCTATATAATGAAAAATTCCTATTCAATAAAAAAGATCTTAAAGCAAGAACACAATATCTCACACAGTTAGGCGGTGCGCTTGACGGCAATTCCCAGAATGCTGGAAAATGTAGTCAATGTAATAAATGTGTAAGGTTATGTACCCAACATCTTAACATTCCGGAGGAACTTAAAAAGGTCAAATCCGAGTTTGAATATCCTGGATTTAACATTATAAACGGTATCGGCAAATATGTTGTACTGCCAGTAGCCAATAGAATCTTTGATATGAGAAATAAACTTTAACCTAAGTTATTTTATTATTTTTTATAATATTATATTTTAAATACTGAAAACCTGTTTTAAACAATTAAGCCTTATTTATACAAACAATATTATACATTTTAAATATTGAATACTGAAAAACCTGTTTTTAACAACTAAGTTTTATTTATGCAGACAATATTATATATTTAATATATTGATTATTGGAGGATCTGCTTTTAACAATTAAGCATTGTGATTTTTAAAAAAGTTAAACAAAAATTAAATAAATTATGAAATACTTAAAAATAAATAATAGTATGGAGGATAATATTATGGATATTCTTATGATTATTATTCTTGTTATAGTTGTAATCCTGATTATTGGAATAATTCTAATCTACAATGGTCTTGTTAATGCAAGAAACAAAGTGAAAAATAGCTGGGCGCAAATCGAGGTCCAACTTAACAGGCGTGCTGACTTAATTCCAAACCTTGTAGAAACTGTAAAAGGTTATGCAAGTCATGAAAAGGAAGTATTTGAAAAGGTGACCGCTGCAAGATCTGGTCTTTTACATGCTCAAGGAGTGGAAGAGGTTGCAGAAGCAAACAATATGTTAACCGATACATTAAGAACTTTATTTGCCGTATCAGAAAACTATCCTGATTTAAAGGCCAATGAGAATTTCATTAATTTACAGAACCAACTTAAAGATACGGAGGACAAGATCGCATATGCAAGACAGTTCTATAATGATACTGTATTAATGTATAACAATAAATGTGAAACATTCCCAAGTAACATATTTGCGAATATATTCAACTTTAAAGAAGCGGATTTCTTTAAAGGAGCACCCGGCTCAGAACAGGTACCAAAAGTTGAATTCTAAACAAAACTCTTATTTTTATTTTTTTTACTATTTTTAAAAGAGAATAATTACTGATTTTAATCCAAAAGGTGAGATATTATGGATAAGAAGATAGTTGGAATACTGATTATTTTAACTATTGCTTTAGCTTTGATTCCTACCATCACAGCAGATGATGATAGATCCTACGACATTACACGGGGAATCGTTAATCTGACTGTAGACTCTAACGGTAACCTGCAGGTTTTAGAAACATATACCTATGATTTTAAAGGAACATTTCATGGAGTTAATCGTGAAATACCCGTTAAAGATGGAGAAGGTCTAACAAATTATAGCGTCACGACAGATGGAGCCTATAACAGTGTTTCTGTATCTAATGAAGATAACTATAAAGAGTTTACCGTCAACCTATATAAGGATCCCGCAAAAACACAGGCAATCTCAGACTGTGAGGTGAATGTGACCTATAACTACACAATGAAAAACACCGTTAAAATATATAATGATGTTGGCGAAGTCCAATATAAGGTCTGGGGAGGTGAATGGGACCAGGGCATTAGTAATTTTACAGCATGCCTAAACGTTCCCTCAAGAAATGGAGTTGAATACTGGATCAATCCGAAAAACTTTGATGGAACAAGCAAATGGACCCAAAACACCTTACAATTACATACAGACTATAGGGAAAGTGATGAATACATTGAACTTAGAGCAGCAATTCCAAGAAGTGAATTTAATCCAAACCCTACAGACGGAAACATAATCAATAAGAATGGTCTTGATGAGATTAAAAAGATACAGTCCGAGTATAATACAAAATACGATATCGCAAATATGGGATGCGTTTCTACCATAATCCTAGAATTCATATACATTGTATCTGTTGTAGGAATATACCTAAAATATGGTAGGGAACCTAAAATAGAGTATAATGGAATCTATGAAAGGGAACCTCCTACAGATGACAGTCCAACATTTATCAATGCAATGATACCAGACAGATTTAAAAATGTGGGAGATTTAAATGACAATGGATTTAAAGCCTGCATAATGGAACTAATAAATGACGGTTATCTAAAAATTGTAAATAGGGACAATATAACAGAAAATAAAAGTAACAATATTAGATTAGAAGTTACGGACAAAGACCAATCCAATTTAGAATTCTACCAGAAACATGCGATAAACATCCTTAAAGGTTTTATGTATAATGGTGTAATCGACTTTAAAATGATGGAAAATGATTTGAAAAACGAGGAAAATGCAGAAAGATTCAATAACGTATACAGAGCCTGGAAAACCAGTTTTATCTCTAGAAATATACCTGAAAGCATAAAAAGGGAATACTTTGATGATACCGGATCAGTCTATATAATGATTTTATCCCTAATCATCTTAGTAACCGGTATCATATTAGGATACTTCTTGTTTGGAACAAATGTGGAACTAGAGTCTATAGGATTTGTAGGTTCAATCGCATTAATAGCATCAGGTATTATTGGACTACTATTACCCTCAACATTTGGTGGAAGATGGAGTAATGAAGGAAAGGAATTTGAAATGAAATGGTTAAACTTTAAGAAATATCTTAATGACTACTCATTAATAAAAGAATATCCTCCAGAGTCCATTGAAATATGGAACAAATATTTAATATATGCAACTGCACTTGGAGTTGCTAAAACTGTTGAAAAAGCAATGAACAGCATTGCATACAATAACATCACAGACAGCTATTATTACAACAATGATGTATTCATGTTTAGTTACTTTGGTGGAATGAATGCATTAGAATCTGCAATAACAACCGGAATAAACACCATTAATACCTACGATATTGGGGATATTGGAGGGGGATCTGGTGGTGGAGGTGGAGGAGCTTTCTAGCTTCCAAACTTCTTTAATCTCCATATCTTTATTTTAACATGTTTTCAAATAAAACATGCCTATTTTTAAAACAATAAATGAAGACTACTTCTATAATGATTCTAAAGACCTAATCCATCCTAAGTAAATGAAAGCCATAAACCTTAAAAAACTATTTTTAACAATGAATTCTTTCATACAACCACAATCTAACCATTAAAAAATCGATAAAAAAACTATAAACCTTAAAAATAATTTAAAATCTGTTTTTAACAATGAATTATTTTATATAAGCAGATGCTAATCATTAAAAAATAAAAAAACCACAACAATTTAAAATCTATTTAAAAACTGTTTTTAAACTAATATTACCATATTCTCAATGAAACCATTTAAATTAAAAAAAATATAGAGTAAATTAATTTCATGATTTAAAAATATTATTTCTAAAAATAATAAAAATTAAAAAATAAAATTATTCTTTTATAAAAAATAAATTAAAAAAGTTAAAAAGGACAATTAGAAAATTGAAAAAAAACTTGTATTTAAAATATCTTAAAAAATCCAAAACCCGATTTAAAAAAAACTTATAAAAAGGATTTATTCAAATATCCTAAAAAATCCAAAAACAATTCAAAAATTGAAAAAATGATTAAACCTATAATAAAATAGCAAAGATAATTATAAAAAATGCTTAAATATTAAAATAGAACTTATAAATATCTTATTTAATAAAAAAAAAAATAAAAAGTAAGAAATAATTATAAATAAACTAACTATTTTTCATTGTACCATCCAAATAGGATTCGTAACCTTTGAAATCCATTAAACCATGACCGGAGAAATTAACTACAATCGTCCTCTCCTCACCAGTTTTTTTACATTTTTTAGCCTCATCAATTGCTACTTTAACCGCATGATCAGTTTCAGGTGCTGGAATTACACCTTCACATTTAGCAAATAATTTTCCTGCAGCAAAAACATCTGTTTGATGAGCAGTTACAGGAGTAATATAACCTTCATGTGTAAGTAATGAGACCTGAGAGTTCATTCCATGATATCTAAGTCCACCAGCATGTACTGCAGGTGCAATAAAATCATGCCCTAATGTATACATCTTTAGAAGTGGAGTAAAACCAACATTATCTCCAAAATCATAATCATATCTACCTTCTGTTAAAGTAGGACATGCAGAAGGTTCCACCGCTAAAAATTCACAATCAGTATTTCCCTTAATTTTTTCTCTTAAAAATGGAAACATAGCTCCACCAAAGTTACTTCCTCCACCAACACATCCAATCATAACGTCTGGTTCTTCCTCAGCGATTTCCAATTGTTTTTCAATTTCTTGACCAATTACGGTTTGATGTAATACTACATGATTTAATACACTGCCCAAGGTATATTTAGTTTTGTCATCAGCCAATGCCTCTTCAACTGCTTCTGAAATAGCTATTCCTAAAGACCCCGGAGTATCTGGCATTTCATCTAAGATTTTTCTTCCTACTTCTGTTCTACTACTTGGTGATGCAAATACATTTCCATCGTACATTCTCATAATAGTTTTTCTAAAGGGTTTCTGATCATAGGAAACTCTCACCATATAAACATTAGCCTCCAGACCCATTAATGAAGCTGCAAGAGATAATGCTGTTCCCCATTGACCTGCACCAGTTTCAGTAGTTAATTTTTCAATGCCCTCCTTTTTTGCAAAATATGCCTGTGCAATTGCACTATTTAATTTGTGACTTCCCGTTGGAGAGGTATCTTCCCTTTTATAATAGATTTTTGCAGGAGTATTCAATTTTCTCTCAAGACCTACTGCTCTAGTTAATGGTGTAGGTCTTCCTAATCTTTGATATAATTCACGTACCTCTTTTGGTATCTTAATATATCTTTCTTTAGAGAATTCTTGATTAAGACACTCACCTACAAATATATCAGGTAATGTGCCGATTTGATCTTTACCTTCACTATTTTTAGGTGAAGGTAATTCCACAGGCAAATCTGCATTAATATTATACCAATTTTTTGCTACTTCATCACTAGGTAAATCGATTTTATAATCCATGGTATCTCCTTCTAATACTTTATAATCTTAAATTTAATTTTTTTAAAAAAAGTACTATAATGTATTTTTTAGTACATTAAATATTTTAAATGATGTTATATTTAAATCTTTACTGTACATTTTTGTACATTAAACTCTTTAAAAATAAAATAAACCTTGAAATCCATAATAGGTATTAAAAAAGTCCATGATTAAGTAATTAATAAAAAATAAATTTAATGAAATACAGAATTAGTTTAGTATAAAAGACTAGAGTTATACCTTAATATAAAAATAATATTCAAGATCAATACAAAAGAATTATGATTATATTTTAATAATTAAGATTAAATCAGATGAGGAATTTTATGAGCAATAAGAAAATAGTAGCTTTAACACGTCCTATAAGCAGATCAAAAGAGGCTAAAAAATTAGTAGAGTCATATGGTGGAGAGGCTCTAATAGTACCTACATTAGAGTTAGAACTTCTAAATTCACCATCACTTAAAAAATTTATGGAAGAGATCGATGATTTGGATTGGTTAATATTTACATCAGTCTCATCACTGGATTCAATATATAAATATTACCCGGATTTTAATGAAAAATTAAATGACAATTGTAAAACAGCAGTTATCGGCCATAAAACGGCTGAGGTTGCGGAAAAATATGGTCTCAGAGTAGACCTTATACCTAAGGATTATACCGCCGAGGGATTACTTGAAAGCTTTAATGATATAGACATTAAAGGACTAAAAATTGGCATTCCAAGAACCTATTCCGCAAGGAAAGTACTTCCCGAAGAGCTTAAAAATCGTGGAGCCAATGTGATTCTTGCTGAAAGTTATAGATCCACCATACCCCATGATAAAAGTAAAATAAAAGGGTTAATCAATAAAATATTAAATAAGGAGATTGATGCGATTACATTTACAAGTCCTTTAACTGTTAGAAATTTATTTAAAGTTGCAGAAGACAATATCAAGGACCAACTATCCAAATCATTATCTGAGAACATAATCACAGTATCCATTGGACCTATTACCGCACAGGCCTTAGACGAATTCAATGTTAAATATATCTATCCTGAAAGGTATACTGTAAAGGATATGATTGACTTATTATTCGACAAGTTTAACAACAAAGAAAATTGATTTAGGAAAATAAATGAGATAGATTATGTCATACAAGATTAGTATAATTGTACCTGTTTACAATGGGGATAAAACACTGGAAAATGCACTGGACTCCATTATAAATCAGACAATAGGTGTTAAAAATCTGCAGGTTATAATCGTCGATGATAAATCTACCGACAACAGTAGAATTATAATTGACGAATACTGTCAAAGATATGAAAGTTTTGAGGCCATATACCTTAAACGCAATATTGGTGGAGCCTATGGACCAAAGAACATAGGACTCAAACATGTCAAAGCACCTTATATTATGTTTTTAGATTCAGATGATAGTTTTGAGAGGGATGCATGTAGAATACTTTATAATAAAATCACCCACAGTAATGCCCAGATTGTATATGGAAGATATAAACGTATCTATACCGATGTCAATTTAATGACAAAAGAAAACCGTGCAGACAACTATATAAGCCCTAATCTGGAACTTGTCCAAAAATCCCACTCAGCATTCAAGGACAGTCTTAGTGAATATAATGATGATATTCTGGATAATATCACACTTACAGGGATTATGGGAAGTCTTTGGAGGAATATCTTTGGAAGGATATTCTATGGAAGAACCATTAAGAATCCGGAAACAGAAGACGGAGTATTTGATGAGATTTACATTAAAAGATTAGAGGACAATATTGACATACTTAAATCACTTCCATCATTCTGGACCAAAATATATGATGCAGATTTAATTTTATCAAACAATATTAGGTTTCCGGAGGTGATTTCTGCAGAGGATTTGAATTTCATAATGGAGGCCTATTTTAAAGCCGATGGTATAATATTTTTAAACAATACATTTATCTATAATTATTATATGAGAGATTCTGATGATGACAAATCCATTACAAAAGATATAAGTTATAGATTGGTCTATGATTCCCTATTAGGTTACGCCAAATGTTCAAACTTATGTAATAAACATGGATTCGAGAATACAGAAATAATTCTAAACCCATTTTTACTTAATTGGATCAGTTTATATAAAAGAGCAGATTTAGACAACAGCCAAAAGATTAAACTTCTAAGAGAGTTTGAAATATTTAGAAGCCATTATAATTGTAAATGGAAAGGAAACCTTTTATGTTCCATTATTATAAAAATGATTAACAGATCCATTCAAAAAAAGAGAAGATATAATAAGCGTGGAAATAAAAGAAAATCAGAAAGATATAAACGATATGAAATTGATTATGAAAATTAATAAATTATAAAACTTTAATATTTATAAAAAAGAAATATCTTATTAATTATGAAATTAAAATAGATTATCTCAAATAAGAAATATGTCTTGGATTAAAATAGCTAGTCTAAGGATAAGAAGATAATCATTATAAAAACTATAATAATTAAATTTAATAAAATATCCAAAACTTAATTGAAAATTAAGACCATATCAAATCTAAGAAGACATTGAAAGATGGAAAGATGATTTGATAATTAAATTTATTAATGTAGTTAGTTAAAAACTTTTAAGATTAAGGTTAAAACTTTAACTAATCTTAAAAACCTGTTTTAAATTAAATTATATATTATTGTTAGTTAATTTAATCATATTTAAATAATTAGGAGCTATACTATGAAAAATGAATTCACTGTAATATGGCCAGTATATATAGATTCTAATAGAACAATTTCCGAAGGTCGTAAAATAGCTAAAGATGAGTCTGTGGATGATCCTTCACTTAAAGAAATCAGAAAAGCTTGTTATAAACTACACCTACAGCCAGCAATTGAAAAATATAAAAGTTATCCCGGTTCATGGTATGAACATTCCGGAAGGGTAACTGTAAAAACAGATATGAAAAAAAATGAACTTTTAAGGGCTGTAGCAAGTAAAATAAATAATGAAATACGAAAATATTAGATTAAGGTTAAAAAATGAGTATAGAATTGGAAGAAACAATTGAAGAGTTACCTACCCAAATGAAACAATTATACAAGGAAGCTAAAGAGATTATTCTTAATAATGAAGATATTAAAATTTACAGCCATAATGATTGTGATGGAATATCTTCAGGAGCAATTCTTTCAATAATTATGGATAGACTAGGTAAAGATTATGAGATAGAGTTTGTTTCTCTTGATAAACTAGAAGATTTACCATTAACCCATAAACTTACCATTTTCTCAGATCTAGGTTCCGGACAACCTGTTGAAAAATATGCAACTGAAGACTCCGAAATCATAATATTGGACCATCACCCTCCACTTAGGGATTTAAACTACAGGGATACAAAAGACTTTAAATTCCTTGAGATAAATCCGATGCATTTTGGAATTAATGGTTCATATTATATTTGTGGTGGGGGATTATGTTATTATCTTGCTAAAGAATTCGGATATGATGATTTAAGTTGGATTGGAGTTCTATCCGCTGTAGGAGATATGCAAAATACCCATACCGGTAAAATGGAAGGCCTTAATAAGCTCATATTAAATGATGCGATAAAGGGAGGATATGTAAAAAAGATAGGTGACTTATCTATTTATGGTCGGGAAACAAGACCATTATTTGTAGCGTTGTCCTATTTCTCAGACGTGACCTTGCCAATCACAAACAGTAAGACAGAATGTATTGCATTGTTAAATGAATTAAATATACCTAAAACAACAGATGATCATTATACAACCTTAAGTGACCTTACAAAACCGGAAAAAAGCAGATTGTTCTCCGCACTTGTTAAAATGTTATCCAGGGAAGTTTCTGGAAAATATGTTGAATATATTCCGAAACTTGTAGCTGCAGATAGTTATGAATTCCTACAGGAAGAGGACCATACATTTCTACGTGATGCGTCAGAATTTTCAACCGCAATGAATGCATGTGCAAGAAATAAGGAGGAAATGGTCGCACTTAAAATATTGAAAGGCAATAGGTCAGATGCATTAGATGAACTTGAATATATCTCAAGAAACCATAGAAGATACTTGGCCTTAAAGATTCAGGAAGTCCAAGAGTCACATGCCATTGTTGAGATGAATAACATTCAATACTTTGACGGTAGTGGAATTAGAAGTGAGGTAGTTGGAACCATAACCGGAATGGTATTGTCTTACGGAAATTGGAGAAAACCGATTATAGGATTTACACAGGTAAGTGAAGACAACGATGATTTAAAAATCTCACTTAGATGTTCAAGGCTACTGGCATATGATGGAGTTCATTTTGGAAACATTATCCGTGAGGTTGCACAGGATTTAGGTGGTAACGGTGGAGGACATGCTGTGGCATGTGGTGCATACATTCCAAAAGAGTGTAAAGAGGAATTTTTAAAAACCTTTGATGAAAAACTAGAAGGTAAATTATAACTACAATTTACCTTAAAATCCCTTCAAATATTCATTTAAACTTATTTTACTAAAAAAAATAAATTAACCTAAAACTATTTTTAAATATAAAAAAATTATTAAAACTTATTTCATCTAAAAAAATATCAATTTTATTAAGATTTACACAAAAATAAGTTTTCATATGATTAAATAAGGTTTATCCACAATAGAATTGACCATAATACCTAAACTTCATTACAAGAATTGTTAAACTGTCCACAATTATAAAAAAAACCAGACATGTCAAATATTATTGATTGATTGGCAAAAGAAGTTTAGAAAAAATTTAAATAAGGATTACTTTAAAAGTTATATCAAGTAATGTTTAATAATTATTAAATAATGAGGGATAATTATGGAAGTATTCAAAAAAAGAGGTTCCATGACAAAATTTCAAATATTGAGTGAAATTTCAAAGCAAGAACCTCATCTTAAGCAAAAAGACTTAGCTGACCGTTTAGGAATAACAGTACAAGCAGTTTCTGAAAATATCAAATCATTAATCGATGAAGGTTATATTACTTCTAAAGAAGGACGTTCACCATATAAGATTACCCAGGAAGGTATTAAAAAAGTTAAAAGGGATGCAATCACATTACGTAAATACTCAGATAGTGTTTTAGAGATTATGGACCACTATCAATCAGTATGGCCTGCAATTGCAAAGGAAGATATTGAAAAAGGAGATAAAGTAGGAATATTTATGGAAAAGGGTCTACTTTATGCAAGCCATAAGGAGCAATCAGCTAATGCAATAGCGATTTCCCCTGCTAAAACTGGTGAAGATGTAGCTTTAGGTGAACTTACCGGATTGATTGATTTAAAGATTGGTAAGGTCCTAATTATCACCATACCTACTATCAAAGAAGGAGGATCTGCGGTAACCGATTTGGATTTAATAGAAAGTATCTATAAAAACGGATTTAAAGAATGGGGAGAAAACAATCAAATAGATAAGGTAGCTGTGATTGGTACCGTCGCACATGCCATAACAAATAAACTAAATTTACCTATCGATATTGAATTTGCAGTAGCTGCATCAACTGCCTCAGCCGCTAGAAAGGGACTTAATGTCATGGCCTTATCTGTAGGAAACATGACTAAAAGCTTCATTAAAGAAGTTGAAAAAGAGGATGTTAATTACAATGTAATTAATGGAAAACTCTAATCAATATCTTTTATAAAGAATAAAACCTATTATTAATAGATAGAAAGCCCCAATCAATGTTTAATATAAATAAAAACCGATCAATAAAACAAAATGTCATTAGAATAGAAAATACTTAAATTTATAATTTTTTAATTATCTTTCTCTTTTTTTAAAAGCCTTAACAAGGCAGCTGCAATTTCAACGGAATTATAGTCATCTAAGATCAAATTCTCAATCAACTTTATATCACTATCCAAGTTATCATTATCAATAACCTTTTTAACATCAGACAATATTATATTGTACCGTCTGTTCTCCACATCCTCAAATGTAGGAGCCTTTCTCTGTTTTATCTTAGTATGGGTGTATTCCTGAATACTTCTTAGATATTTGACATCCCTTCCGGATACAAAGGTAAAAGCATAACCTACCTTTCCAGCCCTTCCTGTTCTACCAATCCTATGAACATAAAACTCATCACTATTAGGTACGTCATAGTTAAAAACAACATCCACATTCTCTACATCAATACCTCTTGCAGCCACATCAGTTGCAATGAGAATATCTATTTTACCTTTACGAAACTTATTCATTACTCTGTTTCTTTTATCCTGTTTCATTTTTCCATGGATAGCTCCAACGGAATATCCCCTACTTTTAAGTTTTTTCTGTAAGAAATCCACCTGTTTTATTGTATTGCAGAAAACTAATGCTAGATTAATATCATACATATCCAGAAGATTACATAGAACAGATATTTTCTTGTTTCTTGGAGTCTCAAAATAATATTGCTCAATTTTGGGAACGGTTAACCTGGTTTCCTTAACCTTTAAAAATTTAGGATTGTTCTGATATTTCTGTGCAATTATTTTTATTTCATTTGGCATTGTTGCTGAGAAAAGTAAAGTTTGTCTTTGTTTAGGCGTCTGAGCGATTATGTCTTCGATATCCTCAATGAACCCCATATCCAACATTTCATCAGCCTCATCCAAGACAAGGGTTTCAATAGATGAAATATCCAATGTTCCTTTTCTCAAATGATCAAGTACACGTCCACATGTACCAATTACAATATGGACTCCTTTCTTCAATACCCTGGTCTGTCTTCCAATAGGCTGACCTCCATAAACAGGTAAAATCCTGATTTTATCCATAAATTCTGATAACTTGGCAAATTCCCCTGCAACCTGGATAGCCAATTCACGTGTGGGAGTTAAAACAAGAACCTGTGGTGACTTATCAGGAATCCAAATCTTGTTTAAAGCAGGAATTGCATAGGCCACCGTTTTTCCACTACCTGTTTGTGCTTGACCAATAACGTCCTTACCATTTAATGCCGGAGGAATAGCCAATTTTTGGATGGGAGTCGGCTCTTCAAAACCCATTTCCTCCACGGCTTTTTTAATCTCATTTGATATTTTAAAATCATTAAAACTAATATTTCCCATTTATATACAACTCTCAATTAAAAAAAATAGATTAAAAATCATGATTGATTATATTCACATACATCATTAAATCTACAACTCTTACATTTATTCGGGTTTTTTGTTGGAATAAAGGGTTTCGTGCCATCAAACAAACCCTGCATTCTATTGATTAAATATATAATCTCCTTTTCAACATCCTCGTCAAATTCCTCAGCGTAGAAAACATTGTCAGTACCTCTTTGTCTTAAAGCACCTATGATCTTACGGGTATTGTTTTCATCCTCCCTTTCAACAAGGGATTTAAATGCCAAGCAATATGCCCTGACCTGGTTTATCTGTGATGGATAAGCCCTAGTTCCAGGTTTATCATCTATAATAATAAACTCATTAGGGGTCATTTGAACCTCATCTATAAAACCGCGTATACCATATTCCGGCTCTATAATAAACATTTCACGGGTTTTAGTTTCAATTGTTTTTGATGTTTCCATTGTTTCTTTAAAGCTTGCAGGTTTTGCTGTTTTTTTAAATTCCTGTTCTAATTGATTATGAACTTTAGTGCCCGTTCTCATGGCCATAGTTGGAGGTGCTACAACCCCCTTAAAATATTGTAGGTACAATTCATATTCACAGTAACCTTGAATGTTTAACCAGCTAATTGGGAAATTATTAACACCGTTAATTACCTGAACTCCTTTAATATTCGGATGGTTTTCATAATCATAGCTAGAATAATTATCAATATCTTTATTTTCCATATTTATTCCCCAAAAATCAAATTGATAAAATTAAATTAAATTAAATTAAACTAATTATTATTTTATTTATATATTAGATTATAAAAATATTAAGCTCACTTCTATTATAAAAATCATAATACCCCATTATAAAAAAATTAATTTTCAAATAGGATTTCAAGAAAAAATATCCAGTTTTTATAAAAAGATTCAATAAAAATAAATATCTTCTATATAAAACAATAAAGTATGGAAAAAATTGTTTATTATATAATAATTGCTCTAGTTATAATGACTGGTGTAATGTGTGGAGTGGCATACAGTCAAATTAACAGTAATCATGATATGGATGATAATGGCAGCAAAATGAACAGTGATAATGGTCCCATTATTGTTGAGGACAATCCCAATAACAACAGTAGCCTAGATTCAAATCAGACACCAACAAACAATAATAGTGCAAATTTAACTGGAAACCAGAACCAGACAAATAATAGCCTAGACAATATTAAAGAAAGTTTAAGTAAAAACAGCGAAAATCAGGAAAATAAGAGTATTGCAAGTACCAATAAGCAATCTACAAACAACAATCAAAACCATGAAAAAAATACCGACCCCTACAATAATCAAAAGACAAACAACGATACACAAAACCAGGAAAATATAAACACACCTATTAATAACGAAAGCAATTTAACTGAGAATGACTCATCAAATTATGAAGTTACAGGATTTTGTACCAGGGTAATTGATGGAAGCACTATTGAAATCGAGACTGATGACGGCATTAGGGAAAGGGTTAGGTTTGTTGGACTAAAAACACCCAAGGAAGGAGAGGACGGATATGATGAATCTAAAAACCTTATTACAGAGAGATGTTTAAATAAAACTGTTTATCTTGATGTAGACGATGCAAAAAACAAAGATGCTGATAATTATACCCTTGCAATAGTATACGATGAAAATGGTGAAAATCTAAATCAAATACTTCTTAAAAACGGATTTGCAGAGGTAATGTATATACCTCCATCCGAATTCAAGAAGGGTTTAGGTGTAGTTTAAACCACAGCATATAATAAAACATTCCAATCTAAAATCGACATCTTCAAAAATTCAACCAAACTTAATAATAAACAATTACAGTATTAACAAAAAATAAATAATTGAATTGAAATAATAGTGAGTATGAAAAAAACTACAGATATTATACTAATCATATTAGTAATTGGGGCGATTATAATATGTATCAGTAGTTACAATACTACTTTAAAAGAGGAGTCTGAAATAGATCACAATACATATTATGTAAGTAATAATGTTAGTGATGTTAACAACTCCAGTCAAAGTACAGTTGATGCAAAAACCATTATAAGCAAGATAAATTATGAAGGATATGGATTAACTGGAAATTTACCTATTAACCTTATCAATAACATTTCCTATACATTAAACTAATTTTTTGATAATTGCCTAATGTTAACTACTTTTTTATAAATAAAATTCAAGATTTTTACACAAATCCAACTCTTTTTATCGTTTTAAAAATTAAAAAAACCAGATATTCTTATTCTAAATTAATTTCCATATTAAAAATTAAAATATCCATGTTTTTTCATAGTTACATCATGACCATACCATAATAAAATATATAATTAAAAATTTGATTTGTTTAAATTAAAAGTTTATTAAAAGATTTAATATAAAATTTAAAAACTATTAAAAATTTTAAATCTAAAACTCATTTAAATAATTTAAAACAATAAAGTTTTTTAAAAATTATAAAGGATAAAATAAAATTGAAAATTAATTAGAATTTATAGTTAATTAAAAAAAATAGAATTAAAGAATCTAAAAGTTTTATAAAAAATAGAATTGGAAACAATAGATTAAAAAAAATAGAATTAAAGAATCTAAAAGTTTTATAAAAAATAGAATTGGAAACAATAGATTTTATAGTAAATTAGAAAAAACAGAATTGAAAAATATTAAAAAAATAAATGAAAGAAAAATCAAGAGTTGAATTTTGATTTATCCTCTTCTACAACCTTTGTATGAGATAGTTGACCTAAAAGACGTTCATCTTTAGTTCCATATAGAAGACCAATTAGATAGTCAAATACAATTGGGAACCACCATAATTTTGAAACAGATCTAATAATGGCCTGCCTGTAGGTAATTGGACCGCCCTTCTCATCCTCAACCTCAATAAACATCAACATTTTTCCAACGGTTGTGCCCCTTAACTTTTCAAAGAAAGTAAAATAGATAATTATTAAAATTGGAGCTACAACTATAAAATAATGGAAAATCTGATATCTCATTACAGGATTAACAAACAGATACAAAAGATATGAAATAGGCCACATAAATGCAGAGACTACTAAAAAGTCCAAGATATATGCAACTGTTCTTTTAACCATCATTGACACCATAATAGACCTCCAAAATTAATTAAATTTTAATGCTTTAACATACCCTAGGTACTGGATCTGCAATAGGTGTTTCAAGAATTCTTTGTCCACCAACACCTGTTTCTATAATAACCTTTTCACCTTCTACAACCTCACCAACGATTGCAGCATCTTTACCATATTTATCGGTTTTAATAGCTTCAAGAACCTCATCTGCTTTATCTGCTTTTACACCCATTACAACTTTTCCCTCATTTGCAACTTCAAATGGGTCGATTCCCAACATTTCAGATACAGCATGAACTTCCCTTTTAATTGGAATAGCATCATTTTGTAGTATTACACCTACACCGGATTTATCCGCCATTTCATTAATGGCATTTGCAAAACCACCACGGGTAGGATCTTTCATTGCAGTGACTCCACCAACTTTAAGGGCCTTTTCAACAATACCCCACATAGGTGCACAGTCAGATTTTAAATCAGTTTCAAATCCGAATCCTTCCCTAAAGGACATGAGACTCATACCATGATCACCAATACTACCAGTTACAATGATCTTATCGCCAGGTTCTAAGGTAGAATCCTTAATAATTTCCCCTTTCTTTGCAATACCCACACCAGTGGTTACAATTACAATTCCATCTAATTTACTAGATTCCATAACCTTAGTATCTCCAGCAACTACTGCAACATCTGCTTCCTTACAAGTTGAATCCATAGATTTCATTATTCTATCCATGTCATCAATATCAAATCCCTCTGCAACAATCATAGCGTTTGTAATACATAAAGGTTTTGCACCCATCATTGATACATCATTAATAGTACCGGCAGCAGCAATTCTACCAATGTCCCCACCTGGGAAGAATAATGGATTTACGGTATGGCCATCAGTAGTAACAACTATCTCATAGTCACCTACAGGTATGGTAGCACCATCGTCTAATGCATCTAAACCTACACCACCATTAACTGATGTTTTAGATATATTTTCTAAGATAGTATCCTTAATAAGTTTTTCCATAACTGCTCCACCAGCACCATGGTTCATTCCAATCTTCATTATAATCTCCTTCTTTTTTTATAGATAGGTTATAAACTATTTAAATTTAAATATAAACCTTAATAACAATTATTTTAAAGATTTAAACTTTAAAAAATAATCATAAAAGTGTAATTTCTTTAAGAAATATTAATTTTTAATTTAAATATTTTTTCATAATATACATTTATATTTTAAATTTACAATTTAAATAATTATTGAAATAGAATTATATAGAAATAGTTTTTAAAGTTTCTTGAAAAAATGAAATTTATTATACATTTTAAGGATATTCTCCTATAAAATGACAATTAATAAAAAACATACTATTTTAATGAATTGTATATTCCAATACATAAATTAGTAAAAATAGCTTTAAAAAGATATAAACAATAACTAACTATAAAAAAAGGGTTTAAAAAAACTAAGAAGAAACAAATAAAAGATTAACACAAAAAAGAGTTTAAAAAACCAGAAAAATAAGAAAACAATAAAAACCTAAAAGATAGAACTTAAAAAAAACAGAAAAATAAGAAAATTAATTAAAACACTGAAAACTTAAAAAATAAAAAGAAAGAAGTATTTAGAAAATACTTCAAAAAATCCATTTATCTTTTTACAAGTAAATTAGTTCTTACAGTACTTGCTTTCTTAAATATACCGCTACCTTTATATGAGGTATAAATAGTATATTTTTTAGGATTAAGGTTTATTCTAATTTTAGCAACACCATTGCTACCAGTTACTTTAGTATAGGTTTTACCGCATATTTTAATATAAACCTTTTGACCAACTAATAAAGAGCCATATTGATCTTTAAGAGTTACTACAAAATCAGTTCCTTTTTTAACAGTACTGGATTTAACATATATCTTAGTATTTACACTACTCGTTCTTACAACTAGATTAAATTTCTTGGTTACAGAATTGTAATTAGAATTACCTGCATAGATTATAGATGTTACATATTTGCCTTGTCTAAGGTTAATATTGATTGACGCCATACCATTACTATTGGTTGTTCTAGTATAGGATTTACCTGCAATGGTAATTTTAACTTTTTGATTTTTAAGTAGGTTTCCATTTTTATCTGTAAGTTTAAAGCTGTAGGCACTTCCTTTTTTAACTGTATTAGATACAGTAGGAGTTATAACAGTAGCAGTTTTAGATTTTGATTTTACAACTAAAGATACATCCTTACTTATCATACTTGAAACTGAGTCTCCGGTAAATGAAACAGTTATAGGATAAGTCTTTGGATTAAGATTTATTGTTATTGAAGCAGTACCATTTTCATTTGTAGTACGTGAATAAGTTTTACCAGAAATAACAAATAAAATCTCTTTACCCTCTAAAGCAAAACCGTCGGAATCTTTAAGAGATACAATCAATTTATCTCCTTGTTTAATTGTGGTTCCAGATACTATGTCCATATTATAGGTCAAGTATCCATTATCAAAGACATTGTCATTTTTATAGTTAACTGCATTGTTTCCATGTCTGGATAAAGCTGTAAGATTATTGGATACTACATAGTTGTTAACACTAGACATATTTACGGCATATGTTCCATTAGTTGCAATTGTATTGTTTTCAATGAAGTTATTTTCGGAATTTACAATGAAGTAGATACCAGCAATTCCTAAAGGAATAGAATCACCATGATCCCCAGTACTATTAACAGGACTGTTTGGAATACCATAAGCATTGATTACATTACCTGAAATAACATTATTATTACCTGAGTAAGCAGCTATCCCATAGGTATAATCCCCATTACCTTCAATGGTATTAGTTGCTATAGTATTGCCATTTGAAGAGTATAACTCTACTAAATAATTACGTTTACCATTACCATCAATGGTATTTGATTCCAAAGTAGAATTATTTGATTCTTCAAGGGTTACTCCATAAGTATACATACCTGAATTAAGATTTATCCTGTTCTGACCAACATAGGTATTGTTTGATTTATACCCAATAATAATTCCAGTTGTAAAGTATGGACCATTTATATTAATAGTATTTAATGTAAAGTTATTTCCACTAGCACCGGTTGTACCGGAACCAGTTTCAGCAGCTAAAACACCAGTACCATACATATATGGATCTTTACCTTCCAAATAAATTTCATTATTAGAAACCGTATTATTAAAACAATCAAAGTATAGGTCAATACCAACTATTGAATTAGTACCATTAGATTCCTGATTAAGTTTTGATGTGACATTTACAAGGTTATTTGCAATGGTGTTATTTGATGAGTGTAATAATAAAATACCGTATGTCCTATAGATCTCATTAAATAAGTGTGCTCCGTCAATACATAATCCTGACTCATATCCATGAACTTCACCAGTACCATAAACCATGATATAGTTTGTATTATCCTCAGAACCTTTAATTGCAGTATTATATACTTCATATCCAACTATACCATAGGTTAAAAGAGTACCGCTAGCTTCAATAATATTACCCTCAAGTCTATCATTTTTAGTATCCTGAAGATATATACCATATGCGGTTTTGTTATCGGTAATGTTAAGGGTACAATTATATATGAATACATAATCTGCCTCTAGAACATGTACAGGCCATTGATTGATCTTGTTTAAATCATTATTTAAAATGTTTAAACCGATTAATGTAACATAATCACTTTTAACTCTAAAACTAGAATTACCGAAGGTAGCATTTTCACCTAACACTTTTACAGATGATGAAATCTCAAAGTATTTACCATTAAAGTTACCCTCAAAAATAAGAACATCACCATCTTCAATTGAAGTGTTCATTATTCCATTTTTATCAAAGTAACTGTCTACGTTATCAGGAGTGATGTGTATAACAGTACCATTATACTTATAGGTATTGTCATCATACCCAGTTGAAGGTTCCATTCCAGGATAAACCACAGTCTTACCGTTGACAATATTGTCGTCGGTTACATTGGATAATCCTCCAGCTTCCTGTGCATTAATTGCAACATCTCCACTTGTATTAATGGTATTGTTTGATATAACAACATTTACAGGATATTTAACCCTTGACTGTTTTTTAACAAGTATGCCGATACTATCGGTGTTAACAGTATTGTTATTTATTAGGATATTTGAAATTGGTCCAACAACAAATATACCATTACTTCTTGCAGTGATCAGATTACCTACAACACTGGCATTGCTTCCTTCGACACTAACACCGACACTATTGTCCAAGGTACAATCAATTGTATTGTTAATTACATTTACATTATCACCAGATATATGAATACCATTGGCAACAGAGGAATTGATTATCTTATTCCCAATAGCTATGGAATTAGGAGTTAATTCAATTGCACAATCACCGCCAGTTATAGAACCAGTACTATAATCAACACCATTTAGATTTATTAAAGTATTGTTTATAATCTGATTTCCAGCACCGGTTTGGGTAACTATACCCCTGTAAGCTCCTATTACAGTATTATTTTCTGCAATATTATAAGAACCCATTAGATTTATACCATAGGACCAGCTAGTAACAGAGGCATATGTATAATTTACAACATTGTTTGTAATATTGTTGTAATCAGATACACCACCATTATATTTGGATAAATAAATACCATTACTATCTTCCACTTCCACATAGTTTTTATCAATTATATTATAGAAAGAATTTGATAAAACAATAGCTGGACGAGTCCATTTTTGATCAGAAGAAGCTGACTTGGTAGTTACCCTATTTGATATAACTTTAGAGTTATTGGTATTGTTTAAAAAAATACCATATGCCCCATTTCCGTCACCATAAAAATTGATATTGTTTATAACCACATCACTAACATTAGATACAAAGACTCCAATTCCATGTGAAAGGTAATTTTCAAATTGTAGATTACTTATTGTACTTCCGTCACCACCTTTAGTGATTTTAACAGTACAATTATTTAATTTTGCATTGGAGCTTGAAGTAACAGTAACAGGAATATCGAATATGAAATTTTTATTATTGAAAGTTCCTGTTAAATCAACAGTATCTCCAGAGGATATTCCGGATTTAACAAAACCACTATCATTAAAGTAAGTATCATAATTACTTGAACTTACTTGTATAGTATTTGAAGTTTTAATCGGAGTATTATTTGATGGGGATACTGTAGAATTCCTATAATTTTCAGTAGAACTTAAAACTTGGGAATCCGCTCCAACATTATTAGATGAATTAATATCAACAGTATTTGAATTGTCCAATAATTGAGAACCGTTATCCGAAGTGTAAGCATTATTCAAATCACTTGCACTTACAGCACCAATTGATAAGATTCCGATAATTAAAACCAGAAATATCATAAGCTTGTAACTTCTCAAATTTTCACCTCGTGAATTTTTTAATAAAATATAAACATTATTTGAATATTTTTAAAATAATCTTTATACGAAAATAATATGTATTTAATTATAATTAAGTTTTGTTAAAAAATTCTTGAATATAAAAAATTCCACATTTAAAAAAAAAAAAAAAAAAATAGAAACAATAAAAAAACATGACCTAAATATTTTAGGTATAAGTTTAATGATGAAAACTGTTTAAAAATAGGATTTGTCAAATGTCCGAATAACTAAAAGTGATTTATAAGATAGCTTAAATCAATTTATAAAATGTGAAAGAATTAATTTAAAAAAAAGCCCAATATTAAATATCTAAAAAAAATTAGTAATGCCCATAAAAATTAATTGAAAACATGAAATAAGCATTAAACATCTTAAAAAAAAGCCAATCATTTAAATAAAAAAAGGATGTCTTAAAAAAAGTTAAAATAAGTTTTAATAAAAAAAAAAATAAAAAATTTATGATGATAATAATTGATTTACTCAATTAAAAATCATCATCTTTGTTTCGTTTAAAGAAACCGAATCCGAATATAACTAATATTGCTATAATTATAACCATTACATATATTGGTAAAGATGCCTCAGAACCACCGGAAGGTTGAGTAGCTTTATTTACTTCATATGCTTTCGCATTACTTCCAGAGGAACTGGATTCCGCTTGTCCTGATGAGGAGGAAGAACCTGCAGAAGACGCAGCTGATGCTGGTCCCGTACTTGTTGAGGAACTTGCCTGATCACCCACACTTGAGGATCCTGAACTTGAAGATCCTGATGAAGAACTTGAACCACTGTTTGGAGTATTAGATGAGGTACCATTTGCTGCTTGCTGATTAGCATTCTGATCATAAACATTCTGATTAGTACCACTCATTTGTTTAAATAATTGGTTGAATTTCTTCATGTTAGCCTGACTTCCAGTATACATACTAATAACATCCTTGTTAAATGAAAACGGATCAGTATGGTCACAACAAGCAAATGCGTCAGTTGATACAACATTATTTACATAGTTGTTTACTAATTTTTGCAAGTTTGCCTTATCCTGAGCACTTGTAGGTGTCCAGTAACCTGTAAAGTATGCATACATTGCCCATGCACTGGCAGCCATCATACCAAATTTTTGACTGTTAGTTTTTGCAAGTGACTCTGAATCCGCCATAGCCTGTGCAATTACAGACCAGGTATTACTGCTTATATCAGATTTACCTCTACCTGTTGAAGTTGCAACTGTCATTGCATAAACATCCTGAACCTTAGCAGCCAATGTATTTGCACCTGCTGCTCCAGAATTCATTAACGCTTGAACATATTTTGGGTTTGCAATGGTAGTCCTAACTTCCAAATCAATTTGCTCGGCAATAGTACGTGATGTAGGATTATTTGTATTCCTAATATCCACAACAGCGGAATCAGGATTACCACCTAATTTTTTAGATGTACCATATAATCCACCTAACCAGTCATAGTAATCATCTGAATCAGTTAATCTCCAGGTACTATCAAGGTTTTGAGTTACTAAATCAGTGTTTTTTAATAAATTAACATATGCATTAGTAGCTTTTTTAACAACAATATTTCCATCGGAGTCTATACCCCAAGAGTAAGATACCCTGTTTAAATAAATATTGGTTAAAGTGCTTGTAAGATTAATGCTCTTATCATACCAATTGGAAGTAGCTGGAATATAATCACTTAATCCAGTACCTTCAAGGACACTTCCCGGAAGACCGAATAATCTGTCAAGACTACCTGTTTCATTATAATGTTTCTTAACATAGTTCTGCTTAAATGTCTCATTTGGACAATCTAATGCAGCGACTTTAACACTGTTAATAAGTAAGCTAATCCAATTCACATAACTGGTTACCATACTAGTATAAACATCAATACGGGGCCTGTTTAATACAGTACCATTTGGTAGTTTAATTTTTAAGTCAGATAGATTCATTAATTCAACACCAGTAACAGCTCCTGATCTAGACCAGACAGGTTGAACTCCCAGGAAATACATGAATTGTGCAATTTGAATACCGTCAGTACGTAATATTTCAGTACCCCACATAATAATTCCAACAAGTTCCGGGAATTTCTTATGTTTAAGATAATAATTGACAATCAATTTATTGTCAATTGTTTTTGCAGCAGCCCAGGCAGCTTTAGTTGGCATCTTAGTTCTATCACCAGTATACATTGCGGTACCAGTAGGTAAAACATCGGCATATGCAGGATCTCCACATAAACCAGGCCTTACATATCCGCCAGATAAAGCATTAATAATTGCCTGCAACTCTTCGTTATTTCTTAAAGCAACCAATGTTGAATTTGCAAGAAGTAAATCCTCATACAATACTGATGAACTATTGATTCCATAAAAGGACATTAAAGCATTAAAGTTTATACTTCCATTTACCATTATTGCTATGGTATTATATAACCAGGTTTTAGTAGCATTTACTTCAGTTTTATATTTTGAATTTCCTTTAACATCAGAATAATAATCTAGATTCTTTAATTCAGGATATAAATAATGTAGAACCTCAGTGTAAATATCTGTTCTTGAGGATACGATTGTTATTATTTCTTGAATTAATTCATCACCAGTTAAAACTTTACCTAAACTATGTAATCCCATTGTGATTAAATCGTTTTGAAGATCATCTAATTTAGAATCAATTGATAATAACCAAGACTGGAAAGTTTTATCAGAGTTATCCTTTGGTAAATCAAATTTAATCTGTGATGAATTTGCAAGTTTAAGAATCATCTTTTTATATTCTTGAGCAGTTGAATTACTTCCAACCCTTACAGCCTGTTGATATAAGGTAATATAATCATTTAACAATGTATAATTACCATATAAATCTGAGATAACAGTTGCAGGAGTCATGTGTGAAATCATCAATGCCCCCAATCTATTTTTAGCAATCATTGCCTCTCCAGGGTTTGAAACAATATATGGATAGATAGTAGGTATTTCAGTAAGTTCAAAACTCCAATCATCTGCTTGTAGACCAATGTCTCTACCAGGTAGGAACTCTAAAGTTCCATGGGTACCCATGTTTATAATGGCATTTGCTTTGAAATTACCTGACAACCATTTGTAGAATGATATATATTGTTGGTGAGGAGGTAAAGTTGCACTATGATAATTTGCAATATCCTCTTCTTCCCAACCTCTACTTGGCTGGAAAGTAACAAAGATGTTACCGAACATAATTCCAGGAATAACTATGTATTTACCCTTATGTTTAGTACCATTATACACCATTATCTTACCGATATCAGATCCCCATTTTTTAACTAATTGATTTTTTAAAGTTGAATTCAAACTATTTAAATATTTTTTATACTGGGAATAATTAATCAATTGACCATTGGCCATTAAGGTATCCCAATATTTATCCACATAATCATTTAAATAACCTTGAGCCCATGTACCTTTGTTACATGCCTCTTCAATCAATTTAGTCAATTCATCAACATCTGGAATTTGATTCTTGCTCATTCCAATATTATAACCATTATCTGCAAGTAGTTTAAGTAAAACATGTGTACTGTTAAATATATCTAAATAGGATGCCGCAATATCACTTTTACCAGGAGGATAATTGTATAGAACAATCGCTACCTTTTTATCAGAATTATTTAATTCTTTAAGTTTAGCCCATCCATTTGTCATTTGAACAAGTTTTTTTACACCTGCCTCAATAGGAACTTCAACACCTGCAGAGTTTGTATATGAAACCTCAACAGTTCCAAATACTCCTTCAAAAGAAGGGACTGTTACTGAATAAGTCCACTCAATTTGAGGACCATGTCCGCTTTTATAACTAGAGAGACTAACCTGTGATAAAGCTTTAATAATTTCCACATTCAATTCTTTTAAACTACCTACCGCACCGCCAGTTGTATTGGCATAATCTAAGGACCATGAATACAATGAATTAACAGCTGAAATACTTCTTGATGTAGTTTTTGCAAATAACGTTAATAATGAGGCCATTGAAGGTGAAGTTTCACTTTGATATAAATTGAAAGCCGCACGTCCCTGAGACTCATATTCCTTAATCAAAGCATCCACAAGATTCCCGCCAGAATAATAACTTACAACAACAATATATGGACTTTTAATATTAGATTTATTGGAAGAATACCATTTTTCAAATTTATCAAATAAACTAGATGAGTTTACATTTGATTTTTGCCATGAAATATATTCCACAGTCATCCAATTTAAACTTCCCTGGCCATCTTTATTATAACCCTGATCAGCTAAAATCCATTTATTAATTAATGACTGGCTAGGTGAGGCGTCAAATCTTCCATAACCTGGATGATAAATACCCCATGTTGAAGTAAGCATAGGAGTAGTACTTGTATTTAAGGTAGGATTAACCTTAGTTTCTCCAAGCAAGAATCTTATATAATTAAATACACCATGCATATTATTTTCCAATACAACACTATCGGATATATCATTAGCCTGCATATAAGATCCAATATAAGTATTCTCCAAAGTATTTATTGTATTATTAGAAGATTTTGTACCTACAAAATTAAGTCCTAAATTCGTTGATGCTGAGAATACACCGAAGGTATATGAAATCATTCTATTTTTATTAGCCGGAGAATTCTTTATATAACTTAAATATTTTGAAACTGTATCATCGGAATACATATCCAATAAAATGAAGTTAGCATAAGATAGCATCCATAATTTATCAGTTTCAAATGGGTTGTAGTTATTAATATAATAAACCCTTCTACTGATATTCATTAAATAATTTATCTTATTAACATTTCCAGCATAATAAACAATAAATGCCATATCAGGAACGAATCTATAGCTCATTTTTTGATGTCTTGATTTAACAGTATAGTTAAAGTATTTAACCTCAGTAAGATAGGTTGAATAAGCGATAGTCATTTTATACTGGCCATAACCATTTAACTGATCCACTATAACATTACCATTATTATTAGATTTACCTGTAAATACCAATTTATTATTAGAATCATAGATATTTACTACTGCACCAGAAACAACAACTCCTTCTTCAGTATAATTTTTTGTTTTAGAATTATATGAATCTTTGATTGTAATATTTAAAGCCGGATTAGTATTCGAACCTTTAACAACTGATCTATTATTTACAGAAGTTTTGATATCCTTTGAAATATTCGAGTTATTTACAACACTTGAATCCAATAAAGTCATGTTTTGATTATTGTTACTTGAGTCTAATACTGTCGTATCATTTAAAGAATCACTAGCACTTATACTAGAAGTAAATATTACTAAAATTGTAATCATTATAATAGAAAGTAATATTAGCTTCTTAGCTTTTTTATAATCTCCCCTCCTAATTATTGTAACATCAAAATTATTTTAGATTTTCTAAAATAATGTTGACTAAAATATTATATAATTTAAGATATATTTAAAATTTATCAAAAATCTTTTACAAAAATAATTTTTTTAAATAAAAAATTTTTAAAATGACTAAGAAACCAAGAAAAATAGCGATTTGAATAAAATATTCTAAAAATTTTAAGACAATAATAAATTTAAAATTTTAAAAGAAAAAAAGGGAAAATAGTTACCCAGTAACTATTCTCTTTAAAACAACTAAATTTTATCTTTTTACTGTAATTTTAGCAGTAGTAGTTTTTGCAGCAAATGTGATGTCACCCTTAAATACAGTTTTAATGGCATAGGTTCCAGTTTTAGTGAATTTTACTTTTAAAGTTGCCTTACCATTTTTATCTGTTTTTAATGTGTAAGTTTTACCATTGACAGTGACTTTTAATGTCTTACCAGCGGCATTAACATATTTTTTACTATTAGTGGTTTTGACTCCTTTCAAGGTAAATGTCAAGGTTCTATAAGCATTAACCTTAAGGGAATTAGTACCAGCAATAGTCAAGGTAGCTGGTTTCTTATTAATAGTCAATTTACTTGTAGTAAATACACCGTTATAATCATTGTCACCTGCAAAATAAATTGAAACGGTATAAACACTTGCCCTTGCAAGGTTTATTTGAATTCTTGCAAACCCATTTGAATCGGTGGTTCTATTATAGGTTTTACCAGCAATATTAATATAAACAGTTTTATTTGCTAAAGCATTACCATTGGAATCTTTTAAAGTGAAATTAAAGTAATTACCCTTTTCTCCAGCACTATAATCAACAGCATATTGTTTGAAGTTGCCTGAGTCAAATGTGGTATTTAACTTCCCCTTAGGAGGAATAATTAAAAGATTTGTACTATTTTCAGCAGCGCTACAATTCTCATTACCATAATAGCTAACATATATTGTGGATTTACCAATTAAATCATGGATGAAAACTGTTCCATTGTCATCGGTGGTGGTGATAACACTATTAGATCCATTTATAGAATAGATAATGTTCTCGTTAGATATTGTCTTGCCATCATCATAAGTCAATTTAATGTATACAGTACCATTTTCAGCAGTATCAATGAGAATATTTGAGATATATTTTACAACAAATCTAGTTGAATTATCTACAGAGTTATAGTTATTGTTACCAACATAATATACATTTACGTCATATCTTCCAGGATCGAGAATATCGGATACATTTAAAGATCCTTTACCGTCAACAATATTGATAGTGTAGTTTCTACCATTAACTCCTGCAATAACATCACCACCAATGTTGTTACTTAAGTCAACATCAATTGTAAGGCCTTCACCATAAACAATATCATCAACGGAAATCACTACACTAGGATTAATCGGTAAAACCTCAAATCCTGATGTATAATTTAATGGAGCATATTGACTGTCACCGGAATATAAAGTAACAAGGGTATAATTACCTGCATCTAAACCGGAGAATGTTGTATTTGCACTTCCGTCAAAACAACATTTACAGTATTTGACAAATTATTTAATATAAAAGTAATTTGACCGGTAGCATTAGACGGAAGACTTGCATTAATGTGTTCATCTTCCCCATAACTAATATTATTTAGTATTACATCAAAACTCATATTGCTCCTAATGTTAATTGGATAATCTAATAGAGAACCATTTAAATAGGATAATGTAATAATATCCTCCCCAATACTAGATCCTGTATATGAAAATGGAGAATTAAGACCTACATTACTTTGATTTACTGCTCCCATATTTTGGTGGATAGATCAAAATCAATATTAAAAAGACTGTCTTCAACATAGCTTATGTTCTCACCGTCAGTGAAAACAAGTTTTGGCACAAATTCGGTTATTCATTAACTAATACAATATTTTTATTAGGACTTAAGGTTAATTTAGCCCAATCCTTTACAATTTCATTGGAAATTGCTGTAAAATTATCCTTATCTCCCCAGTAATTATAATCAATATTTCCTTTCTCACTAGAGGCGTAAACAATATTATTTGTATTATTGTTTATTATTATATTATAATTAATAGTGGAATTGCTTCTTTCCAGGAAGAATCCATTACCTTGAAGGGAACTTGAAGTTCCATTAACTTGATTGTTAATGAATTTGGATCTTGTAATATTAGCAGTGGATACACCACCAGCATTACCTGCACTAATATAAATAGCTCCACCCTTAGCACCAGAGACAACATTACTACCTGCATAGTTATTCATGAAAAGGGAATTTACAATAACAATATTTGCATTATCCCAACTGTAGATTGCACCACCATAACTACCTTTACTATTTCCAGAAGCATGATTACCTATGAAAGTACAATTTTCAATATATAAACGATTATTATTCTGATTTTTAATAGCTCCACCATTTCTTGAAGCGGAATTACCTATAAAATTAGTATTGGTAATTGTAGCATAAGCATTATTATCAACATTTGAAATCGCACCACAGTCTTTACCAGAAGAGGTGGTGTTGTTTATAAAATTAGAATTGTTAATTAGTATTACACCAGTACTATCAATTGCGGCGGAACCATATGCTGTGTTATTAATAAATGTTGAATTATTAACAATTAAGGTTCCCACATTAGAAATACCGGCACAATATCCACTACTATAACCATTAGCCATAATTACATTATTTAATGTCAATACAGAACCGGAGTTCACGGTGAATATCATATTTTTATTACTTGCACTGATTGTAAATCCATTACCTTCAATGGTTATGTTCTTACCATTAATTGTAATTCCACTTGAAAAGGTAGAAGCCTCTCCGTCACTTTCGGTAATATTTCCAGTTAAATTAATAACAGTACCATTGCTTGCAGATGAAATAGCCTCATTTAATGAACTAAAGTCTGAACCTGCATTTATAGTGTCTTGAACAATTGTATTATTATAATTAGACTCGAGGTTACCAGAGTATTCTACAACTGCATTATTATAGTTAGACCCTGGATCATCATCTGTAGTTGAAGAATTAAAATCCGAACTAGCAAAAGCAGAAGGAATTGCAATTAAAAATAGAAGTAAAATACCCAATATTAACAAAGCACCTTTATTATTCATTTTTAACCTCCATATTTAATAGAAATTAAATATTTACCCAATGGAAATTAGAATTAATTTAATCAGATGAACAATATTTAATAATTCTTTTTATGGAAATGAATAACAATTAAAAATATAAAGTCAATGAAAATCAGCCTAATTTCCATAGAGTCAATATTTAAAAACCTAATCATTGCATTGAACATTATTCTTTAATAAAATAATGAAATGCAATGATTTACATATTGAAAAAATATGCATTAATTAATATCTAATTTATAGTATTTAAATTATATAGACTTAAATTTTTGACAAACAATAAAATATATAACAATTAAAAATTAAAAAAATGAATATAAACTCATATAAATTAAAAATAAGATAATTTATCGAAAATACATATTATTACATAACAATAATTCATTTTCAAATAAATAGAAAAAACAATGATTTTTTAAAAAAGAAAATAATGAAAAACAATGAATAAACAGATAAAATAAAAGGTTTAAACTGTACAAAATCAATATTAAATAAAAAATGGTACATAAAAATTTATACATTCTTTATAATTTTTATTAAAACTTAAAAAAGATTGATATTCTATAAAGTTAGTTGAGTTTTTAAGATTCATAACCTTCTAAAAAATCGATTCCAATAATGATCATTAAACAGGAATAGGAAAAATTATAAGATTTTTCAAAAAAGAGATCTGGTATTACATCTATCTTTTAAATGTTCTCCCAATGTAAAAATTGGATTTCGGCAAATAATACATTAGGAAATTGTTCAATAAGATTAAATGAAAATTTTAAAATTCAAAAAATAGATTTTTAGATTCAATTATAGTTTATATTCCATATTGAAATTCCACTATCATCTAATCGGTATTGAATTGGTAGATAAATATGAAGTATTTAGATAGAAAGAGAAATTATACAGAAGAAAACTACAATAAATCTAAATAATTATAGGAATAAAAAAAGAAAAAAATAATAGAAAGTGCTTATAATAAAACACCAGAAATAACACCAGTTTGACCTGGTCTTGAGGTAACTTTAGCTTTACCTTTAGCAGTTTCTACAACTGCACCTTTAGTAATAATGTTCCTTCTTACATAGTTAGGGTTAGCATTATTTTCTACAACATCTAAAATATCAAGAACTTCAGCCTTATTATTTTTTGGATCTACAACATTGATTTTGTTTCCACCATCTAATCTAAGCTTTTCGTTTCCACCACGAGTTCTGATTTTTCTTAACCTTTTACCAGCTAATTTAGTTTCTGCAGAAGCTCTTCCTAATTCTGATTTCCTTTTTCCACGGTTGGATCTTAATCTTCCACCAGATGGACTTCTGATTGATTTTCCTTGACTAATTGCCATTATTTCACCTAAATAAAATTGATAGTTAATTTTTCAAATAATAAAATAATTTTAAAATCGCAAGACTTAAACAACCCTCAAATAAATAAGTTAGCAAGAAAAGACTTATTTATATTCTTATTAGATTAAAGAATAATAGAGCAAAAAGAGTCATCTAAGAATAATGATAATAATATATTAAATTTTTCTAATATATAAATGTATTTAAAAAGAGCATTTTTTAGGATAAAAATAAAGATTATAAGAAAATAAAATCTTTAAAAAATAATGTTGGCATTGGTTAAGTGTGATTTATTAGAAGAATGAATCCAATGTTTGCTGTTTATCCGGACTGTCCAAATGTTCTAATTCACTTTCACTATATCCGAAGGAACTCATGATACGTGATACCGCAGGAACTAACTGATGTTTGACATAATAAGTTATATCAAATTCAGTATTTTCATCGACATAATCATAAGGAACAGCCCTAGAACTTATAGAACCTTTTCCTTTAACTATAACATATCTTAATATGTCTCCCCTTTTAACTTTAAGTCCGTGCTCTTCCATAATATGTGCCGCAACAACATGAGGAGCTATTTGTTTATATTTATCCAAACTTTTTGTAATCTGGGTATGTATAACCAAGTCATCACGATTGACTTCCCTTGAATGGAGTTTCTCCAGTGCTTTTTTAATAACTTCTGCAGCCTTGTCAACATTACCCTCATTTAATATTGCCATCAACACATCTTCCTGTGCATTTTTAGCAATTGGTGCCCAGTCTCTTCTTACAAGTTCCAAACCTTTTGCAATAATATTTCCTTCCTCTATTACCGCATATCTTTTTTTAGTTACAAAGAAGCCCCTTCTGTAGAATCCCTCATATTCAAGTTCCATTACCTCAGGTAAACTTGCATTATATTCTTTTAAAAACTCCTGAGCCGCTTCTTTAATAGTCTTCTCAAGTTTTATTTGTTCCGGACTCTCTTCAGGCCTTTCCTCAGATCTTTCCTTTAACAATTATAGCACCTAAAAAAATTCATATATATTTAATTATTTTAAATTTAAAAAATTTATAATTTTTCATCATATAATTTATCCGAAAAATTAATTATTAGACAAAACCTATCTAAAACAAATATAAATATTAATAAAGAATTTTCAAATATAATATTAATAATATATTGTTATTAAATTATATTATTATATTCATTAAAAAAAAAATTATAGGCGAGAATATGGAAGAAAATTGTTCAGATAAAGCAGTATTTTTTTGATATTGATGACACATTACTTGATACTTCTTCATTTGCAGAAACTGCAAGACATGCTGCAATAAACAATATTGTCGAGAATGGACTTCCTATTGATGAAGAAGAGGCATATGATATTTTTAAAGAGATCATCGCCGAAAAAGGCTCAAACTATGGTAAACATTTTAACGTACTTACAAAAAGGGTAATCGGTGCAGAGGATCCCTATCTTATAGCACTTGGTATGACAACCTACCATAACGTTAAGTTCTCATTACTCCAACCATTTCCAAGAACTATTGCCATATTAATTTACCTTAAACAAAAAGGTTATAAAATAGGCGCTATCAGCAATGGGATAACCATTAAACAATGGGAGAAACTCATCAGATTAAACTTACATCCATTCTTTGATATTGTAATAACCTCAGAAGAGGTCGGTTATGAAAAGCCACATCCACAGATATTTATAGAGGCGCTTAAAAGAATTCATTGTAGTCCAGATAAAAGCGTTATGGTTGGAAATAAATATGAGACAGATATTGAAGGAGCATTAAACGCAGGAATGAGTGGAATACTTGTAAACTCAGAATTAACCTATGAACAAGAACAAAGGATTGAAAATGAAAAACTTGACGTGATTGTTCTAAACAATATCTCTGATGTAGACACAGTATTATAAAATCAATTCTTTTTATTTATTTTTAATTCCAATAAATGGACATAGTTACATTAAAAAAAATTCATCCCTTTTTATTTATTTTTAATTTCAATAAATGTACATAGTTACATTAAAAAAAATAAACATCAATAATCCTGTTTTTAAGAACATAGAAAAAACAGAAGCCATTTATCTCATTGTTAAGTTTAAATAAAGATGAACATAATTTATATTAAAAAAAGAACATTGACAACTTGTTTTTAAACACGAATCAAAAAATATAAACATATTAAAAAAAATGGAATTTAACCGGTTCATTTAACCTCAATAAATACAATTTAGTGAAAAGAACAACAATCCTATTTTTAAATATGAAGAAAAAAACATGATTAGATTAAAAAGATAAAACCTTTTAACAATAATTATAGTTAAACCTTAATTTTAAGTCCAATTGGACAGTGATCTGAGCCCATAACATCAGATAATATATAAGAATCCTTTACATGAGACTTAAACTCGTCGTTTACAAAGAAATAGTCAAGTCTCCATCCCACATTTCTATCCCTTGCCCTAGTCCTATAACTCCACCAGGTATAATTATCAGGGTCCTGATTGAACATTCTAAAAGTATCAGCATAACCATTATCCAAGAATTTACTAACCCATTCCCTTTCAATAGGTAAAAATCCGGAGGTCTCCTCATTCTCTTTAGGTCTTGCAAGATCAATAGGCTTATGGGCCGTATTCAAATCTCCACAAATAACCAGATTATAACCTTCATCCACTAGACCATTGGTATAATCTAGAAAAGCATCATAAAAATCCATCTTATATTGTAATCGTTCCTCACCGGAACCGCCATTAGGATAATAGATATTCAATAGTGTAAAATCATCATAATCAAGTCTTAAAAGTCTTCCCTCAACATCGAATCTCTCAATACCCATTCCATTAATAACCTGATTAGGCCCTTCTTTTGAATAAGTTGCAACTCCACTATAACCCTTTCTCAAAGCTGAATTAAAATAGGATTTATAACCTGGAACATTAATCAATTTTCTTGGAAGTTGGTCGATTTGAGCTTTGATCTCCTGAATAGATACAATATCCGCGTCTTCCTTTTGAAGCCAATCTATAAAACCTTTTCTATGAATTGCCCTAATACCGTTTACATTCCATGAAATTAAATTTAATTCATCCATAATAAACACCAATACCATAATTTATTAACTTAAAATCTATAAATTTTAAAAAAAAAATAACTTTAAAATAAACTAGAATAATTCTAAAAAATTAAATAATTTTATAAATTATCTTAAATATATATTATAATATTATATTTAGTAATATAAAAAAATAATTTAAAATTACAATTACTAAAAGTTAATTTTATTAAATAATTAGGAACTTAGGAAAAATAGTTTCCCGATTATGATTACTTTGAAAAAGATTTAGGTGTGAAAATGACTGATATTTCAAAAATCATCGAAGAATTACCTTTTTATGAAAAACTTTTATTAAAAGATTTAGAAGAGAATGAGAACATTCCTCCTGAAGAAGTTGCAAAGAAAGATAATATAAACATAAAGTCTGTAATGAGTGCTGCAGGTTCCCTTGCTGCAAAAGATATTATTACTGTAAATAAAAACACAGAAGAGAAGGTCAAGTTATCAAAAGCAGGTAAGGAATTTGCAGAAAAAGGATTACCTGAACGTAGAGTATTGAATGTCTTAGCTTATGAGAAAGAAATACCTATGAAAGACCTAGCTAAAAAATGTGGCTTAGACAAAAAGGAAAGTGTTATTGCTCTCGGTTGGTTAAATAGAAAAGGATGGGCCAAAATAGATAAGGGTACTTTGAAAATCACTGATAAAGGTGAGGAAGCTGTTGATAATTATGGTGAAGATGAAAAGATTCTTAAAAAGCTATTCTCAAGTCAGGGAATCCTTAAAAGTGAATTAACCGAAGATGAACTTAAAGGTTTAAACACCATTAATAAAAGAAAAAACCTCATTAAAAATAAAAAAATCACCTCCCATAGTTTCAAATTAAATCAAATAGGTAAAAATATTATTAAACATGGATTTGAAATTGGAAACAGAAAAGAAGAGGCCACCCAACTTACCCATGAGGATTTAAAGAATGGAACCTGGAAAAACCTACATTACAGACCATATGACATTAATGCTGAAACACCTAAAACATTTCCAGGAAAGGCACATCCCTTAAGAAAGATTATTGAGGAAATCAGGGAGATTTTCCTAGACATGGGATTTACAGAATCAAACGGAACCACACTTGACTCCGCATTCTGGAACTTTGATTCCCTTTTCCAACCACAGGATCATGCAGCACGTGAGATGCAGGATACATTCTATGTGAAAAATCCGTCAGAATGTAAGCTTCCTGATGAGAAGATTGTTAAAAATGTGGCAAAAACCCACGAGGATGGTGGAAACACCAAAAGTACAGGTTGGGGTTATGATTGGGATGTTGATGTTGCAAAACAATCTGTTCTTAGAACACATACAACAGGTATCTCAACCAAATACCTAGCAAGTCATGAACCACCTTTGAAAATGTTCTCAGTCGGTAGGGTATTTAGAAGGGAAACCATTAATTATAAACACTTACCTGAATTCCACCAAGTGGAAGGACTTGTAGCTGCTGAGGGAATTAGCTTCCAACACTTACTTGGAATATTAAAAGAATTCTATAAGAAATTAGGATTTGAAGTAAGATTTAGACCTGCATACTTCCCTTATACCTATATGTCCTGTGAATGTGAAATCTACCTGGAAGAAAGACATGACTGGATTGAACTAGGGGGAGCTGGAATGTTCCGTCCAGAAGTACTTGAACCATTAGGCATTAAGGTTCCCGCATTGGCATTTGGTATAGGTATCGAAAGACTTGCTATGATTAGATATGACATTTCAGATATTAGAATGTTGTATAAAAGTGACATTAAATGGTTAAGGGATATTCCATTGGATAATGGAGTAGAATTAAAATTTGATTATTAATCATTTAATCCCTAGATTATTAAAAAACAAAATTTAATATATAAAAAAAATGTTTAATTAAACATTTACTCTTTTTTTACTATTTTTTATTATGAAATTATACAAAATATTGAATAGTTTAACTAATTTTATTAAATATTCATTTTCCAAATAGTTTGCAACTTTTATTTAAAATTCAATTTGAATATTTTCTACTGAAAACACTATTTTTTAAAATAGAATTAAATAAAATTAAATATTTTAAGAAACAAAAGTTATAATATCCATACATGATTTTTATTTAATGATAATTTTATGTATAGATAACATTGAGGAGAGAAAATGAATAAAAAAATTTTAGTTTCCTTAAGCATTATGATTATTATAGTAATAGGCTTATTAATTGTTCATTTTTCATATGCCAATTTAGGAGGTGAAACTTCTGCCAATGACAACGATGACAATACCCTTGTTGTAGGATTTGATGCGGAATTTCCACCCTATGGATTTAAAGATGATCAAGGAAACTATATAGGATTTGATTTAGACTTAGCTCAAGAGGTTTGTAATAGAAATAATTGGACTTTGAAAAAACAAGCCATTGATTGGGATTCTAAAGACACCGAACTCAATTCTGGAAGTATTGATTGTATTTGGAATGGTTTTACCATGGAAGGTAGAGAAGATCAATACACATGGTCTAAAGCATATATTGACAATAGACAGGTAATTGTTGTTAAAAATGATTCTGATATAAATAGTCTTTCTGATTTAAGTGGTAAAACAGTTGAAACACAGAAAGATTCATCTGCTTTAGCAGCACTTCAAGGTGATCAGAAATCATTAGCACAAAGCTTTAAAAAGTTAACACAAGTTGCCGATTATAATACTGCATTTATGGACTTAGAATCTGGAGCCTGTGATGCGGTTGCTGTAGATTATGGTGTAGCCAAATACCAAATAACAACAGGTAATGATTCAACTACATTTAAAATACTTGAAGAAAATATTTCTACAGAACATTATGGTATTGGATTTAAAAAAGGCAATACGGAGCTAAGAGATAAAGTACAGAAAACTCTAGACGAAATGTATGAAGATGGAACAGTCCAGAGAATTGCTAAAAAATACAGTAATTATGGTGTTCCAGAATCACTTAGAAATTATACCAAAGATGAGGAGATTTGAAAGAAATGATGATAGACAGTATGATAATTCAAATCTGCGATGGTATGTTAACATCTATTGAAATCTTTGTATTAACATTGTTATTCTCACTTCCTTTAGGATTATTAGTATGTTGGGGAAGGATGAGTAGCTTCAGACCAATAAGTTGGTTAATGAAAGCATATATATCAATTATGAGAGGAACACCTTTAATGCTTCAATTGATTATTATATTCTTTGCACCATACTATGTTTTTGGAGCGCAACTATCTGACACCTATAGATGGATTGCAGTAATAATAGGATTTTCAATAAATTATGCAGCATACTTTGCAGAGATTTATAGAGGAGGAATAGAGTCTATTCCAAAAGGGCAATATGAAGCGGCACAGGTATTAGGATATTCAAGATTACAAACATTCTTTATAATTATATTCCCACAAGTAATCAAAAACGTACTTCCTGCAATTACAAATGATGTAATTACCCTTGTAAAAGATACTTCATTATCCTTCGTAATAGCAATTCCAGAGATGTTTACCGTTGCAAAACAAATATCTGCAGCACAGGCATCTATAACCGCATTAATAGTAGCGGGAATTTTCTATTATATATTCAACTATTTAGTTGCAATATTCATGGAAGGAGTAGAAGAAGAACTAGACTATTACTAGGAGGAATACCATGAGTTTACTCGAGATGAAAAATATTAAAAAGATATATGATGGAAAAGAAGTACTTAAAGATGTTTCCGTAAATGTTGAAAAGGGAGAGGTACTTGTAATTATCGGACCATCAGGATCTGGAAAATCCACATTGCTTAGATGTGCAACCAATCTTGAAACACCAGACGGTGGTGAAATTAAATTTGATGGACAGATGGGATTAGTATTTCAGGAATTTAACCTATTCCCCCACCATAATGTTCTCAAAAACATTACCAATGCCCCTATAAAAGTTCAAAAAAGAAATAAAAATGAGGTGAAAGAAGAAGCACTTCAATTACTTAAAAAATATGGTCTTGAAGGAAAGGAGAATTCCTATCCAAATGAACTTTCCGGTGGACAAAAACAAAGAGTGTCTATCGTAAGGGCATTAGCAATGCATCCAGATATACTCTTCTTTGATGAACCAACCTCTGCATTAGATCCAGAACTTACTGGAGAAGTTCTCAAATCAATTAGGGAACTTGCTAATGAGCACATGACAATGGTAATAGTTACTCATGAAATGAGTTTTGCACGAAAGGTTGCAGATAGAATAATATTTTTGGAAGATGGAGATATAATCATTGAAGGAACACCTGATGAGGTATTCAATTCAGACAATCCAAGAATAATCAACTTCCTCGGTAAATTTGAGGACTGAACAATCTCCAAAATTATTCTATTAAAAAATTATTTTTTTAAGATTAGAAAAATGATTTAGGGAGGAGAAGAATGAATAAAAAAATACTAATCTCCCTGAGTATAATGCTAATAATAATAGCTGGACTATTATTTATTCATTTTGAATATGGTTCAGAAGGTGTAGGATCATCAAACCAGAAGACATTGGTTTTAGGATTTGATGCACAAACTCCACCTTACAGTTACAAAGACGATAATGGAGCTTATGTTGGATTCGACATAGACCTAGCTCAGGAAGTTTGTAAAAGAAATAATTGGACATTGAAATTACAAGTAATAGATTGGGATACAAAAGATACAGAACTTAACTCAGGAGCTGTTGATTGTATCTGGAATGGATTTACTATAAATGGTCGTGAAAACCAATATACCTGGTCCAAACCATATGTAAATGCAAAACAAGTTATTGTTGTAAGAAAAGATTCCGATATCCAAGATTATGATGACTTAAATGGTAAAACAGTTGATGTACTTAAAGACTCATCAGCACTGAAAGCTTTACAAGGTGATCAAAAATCCCTAACACAAACATTTAAAAAATTGGTCCAGGTCGAGGATATTAATACAGGATTTATGGATTTGGAATCAGGTGGTTGTGATGCATATGCTGTTGATTATCAATCAGCGGAATATCAAATAGCCCAAAGTAACAACTCCAATTTCAGAATATTAGATGGAAATATTTCATCTGAACAATATGGAGTTGGATTTGAAAAAGGAAATACCGAGTTAAGAGATCAAGTACAAAAAACATTAGATGAGATGTACAATGACGGTACTGTAGAAAGACTTTCTAAAAAATACACAAAATACGGTGTGCCAGATTGTCTTATCAACTACACAAACATGTCATATTAGAGATATAAATTATTATCTCTAAATACTCATTTCCTTTAAAACAAAATACTGTTTTTAAAATTTAGAATATGAATTTGAATCACTATTTCTTAAAATCTTTAAATAGAAACTACTGCTTTTAACCAATTCTAAAATGACACATAAATATAATAAACTATAAAGAATACCATTTTTTACCATTTATAAAAAAAAAGATGTTTAAAATTTATCAAAAAACAAAAAATCATAGAAATTACTATTTTTAATCAGATCTATAGAAAATAAGTGAGTTTAAGCTTTAAAAAAAATAAAACAAGAGTAAAAATTAAAAATAAACTGAAATTATGCATTTTCAGTTAAGATAGGTATAACTTGTTTTTTACGGGACACTACACCTTTAAGTAAAGCGGTGTTATCCTTTAATTCCACACCATAAGCTTTTTCTACAAGATCTGCATCTTTACCAAGTACTATTACCTGTGAATTACTGTTAATAATATCAGTAATTAAAAGAATGAAAATATCCAAGTTTTCATCTTCAATAATCTTATTAATTCCTGCCTCTAATTCATCCTTCATTTCTAAAACATCAGGAATACTTGCAGTATTAACCTGGTTTATAATAGATTTAACATTTTTTAAATCTACCTGTTTAGCATCTAAACTTAAGATTTCATCAATTGAAAAGTCGGATAAGTCAGTACCTGCTTTTAACATGTCTAAACCATATGATTCATAGTCAACATCTGCAATTTTTGCAAGTTCCTCAACTGCTTTAATATCATCATCTGTAGTTGTAGGAGATTTTAGAAGTAAAGTATCAGAAATAATTGCAGATAACATTAAAGAAGCGATTTCTTTTGAAATTTCAACATTATTTTCATTATACAACTTGTATAAAATAGTTTCACTACAACCTACAGGTTCCGCTCTATAGAATAAAGGATAAGAAGTTTCTAAAGAGATTTTATGATGATCCACTACCTTTAAAATATTAAGATTTTCTAAATTTTCAACAGACTCAGAGGGACTGTTATGATCTACCAAAATTACATCTGAACCGTCTTCAATAGAGTCGATTAATTTAGGTGCATCTATATTAAAATAATCTAAAACATATTGAGTTTCCTTGTTTAAGTTTCCTAATCTACAAGATACTGCATCTTCATTACCTAGTTCATGTTCTAAATTAGCCATTACTAAACTTGAAGTAATTGAATCAGTATCCGGATTTTTATGTCCAAAAATATAAGTTTCTGCCATAATATCATAACATTAAATTTTTTAAAAATAAAATTCGTATAATAAATAAAAATTATATTATTATGTCTTATATTTATTTAGATACTAATTATTAAGTTTTAGTATAAATGATTACAAGACGAATAATGATTTTTAATTTTTTATTAGAATTAAAAAATAATAGTTATAAAAACAGATGAATATAAAAACAAAAATAAAAATAAAGTAAAAAGAAATGGAATTAATCAATATAATATACCCTATTATCTTTTCTTGGTGCTGCCTCGGGAATATCCTCATCAATATAACCTATAACACAGTGACCAATACCTTCATAATCACCGTCTATACCTAAATCTTTTAATACTTTCTTATATTCATCCATTTCAAATTCTTCTTTTGCCCTATGAATCCAGATGCTACCATAACCTAAACCGGAAGCTGCAAGAAGTAGATTTTCCATTACCACACTACCGTCATAAACATGAGTATGTGTAGATTTATCAGCAAGGACAATTAATACAACAGGACCATTATAGAATGGATCTAAATCCTCAGGAAATCCTCCGATTTTACGATTAACTGTAGCCAATTTATCCCTAAATTCCTTATTTGTAACGGCAATTATTATTGGAGACTGTAGGCCCCTACCACTAGGTGCATATAAACCTGCTTTAATAATCTTATCAATATCTTCTTTTGGAACCATATCAGATTTAAATTTACGAATACTACGACGATTCATTATTTCATCAATTAAATCACTCATAAAGTCACCTGTTAAATATATCATTAACAATAATCAATCTTTTAAAGACTTTTGAAAAATATAGTTAATTATCTATTTAATTATAATTAGTTTAGAATAAATAAATTTAATGTAAAAAAAACTCCCTTAAATATGGAAAAATTAATAGAAATATGAAAACAAGTATCTAAAACAAAATAGAAAAATATTAATATAAATATAACCAATTAATGAAAATCATGATATTAGTGATAATATGAGAAGAAAAAATAGAGAAGTTAAAGACCTGAAGACAATTATTGAAATTATTGGCAGAGCAACAACTGTAAGATTAGGTATTAATGATAAAGAATACCCCTATATTGTTCCCCTTTCTTTTGGATATGAACTTGACGGTGAAGACATTATTATTTACTTCCATGGTGCAAAAAAAGGTTATAAAAATGATTTAATGAGGAAAAACGATAAAGTTTTTGTTGAATTAGATAACTTCATAGAATATCAATTAGGTAATAATGATCCCACTACAATCTACCAGTCAGTCATGGCACAGGGAAAAGTTGAAATTATTGAAGATTTTGATACCAAGGTCAAGGCACTTCAACTATTGTTAGACCATTGCAATCTAGGTAAACTTAACGAAAGCGAACAATACATAAATGCAACTAATGTTGGTAAAATAAAACTTGAAAATATAACTTGTAAAACAAATGATAAAAATATTCTAAAAAACTAATTTATAAAAATTTTACAAAAACACAATAAAAAATCATTAATATATGAAAATGTATAAGTTTTAAAAAAACCAATTCAAAAAATTTTAATATTATTAAAAATATATACTAATAAAATACAAAAAAATTTTTAATTAAACGATATAACAGTATTTTATAAAAAAAATTATACATTTGTGTATTAAATCAATGATGATTAAAATGATATTAAATGATAAAGTAAACGAAAAACTGTTTAAAAGTTTGGCAGAACTTCTTATTGAAAAGCCTTATGAAAAGATTAAAGTTATAGATATTTGTAAAAATGCCAATATACCTAGAAGTACCTTTTATTACCACTTTAATGATAAAAATGAGTTATTACAATTCGGAATTAAAAAAATATCCGGTGAAATTACCACCGAAGTAATGGAAATTGAAGCGGATAACTTTCCGGATTATGCCGATCAATTAAAAAATATAAGTTTAAACTATTTGAGGGAATATGAGGATGTATACTCTGCCCTTGCAAAAAATGATAAGGAAATTGTAAGTCTTAAAATTATCTGTAATATGATAAAAGAGGACATAAAAGAAAAGATCCACAATGAATATACTGATAATGGCTCTGACATATCTATTGACTTTACAATAGAGTTTATAATTGGAGGATATGAAAACTTAGCTAGATACTGGTTTAAAAATAATGACAGATATTCTTTAGATGATGTTAAAAACACCCTTCTAGTTTCAAAGCCATTTCTTGTAAGGATAATTAAAGAAAATTTGAAAGAAAAAAATGAAAAGAATAGTAATTAAAATAAAAATACCATCAAACACATTATAAAACAATCCAAATAAAAAAAATACCATCAAATACTTTAATAAATTAACTTAAATTTTAAAAATTAAAAGAAATAGCTAAAAAAAAATAAAATTAAAATAAAAATACCATCAAACACATTATAAAACAATCCAAATAAAAAAAAAAATACCATCAGATAATTTCATAAATTAACTTAAATTTTAAAAATTTAAAAAAAGGTAAATAGAATTACCTTAAAAAAGAAATTTAATATTTGTAGAATCCTTCACCAGCATTAACACCGGTTTTACCTGCATCAATCTTTTCTTTTAGATTAGCAGCTATTTTGCCTGGAACAGTTTCAGGATCTTTAGCCTCAGGATTCATAATTACAATATTATATGCAGTAACTAATCCCACCACATCTAAAATTTGGAATGGTCCTGATGGTGCACCGGTTGCAAGTTTCCAAGTTAAATCAATTGTTTCAGGATCAGACACTCCTTTTGCCCATAATGCCTCGGCAGCAGATAAGAATGGTACAAGTAATGAGTTAAGAATATAACCTGGTTGTTCCTTTAATACCTTAAGTGGTACCATACCAATTTCTTTAGCAAATTCCACTACCTGATCAAAGTATTTCTGCTCGGTTTTTGGTTGAGCCATAATCTCTGCAGTATTATTCTTCCATATTTCATTAGCAAAGTGCAATGCTAAGTATTTATTAGGCCTACCAGTATAATCCGCAAATTGACTTGGAAGTAAAGTTGAAGAGTTAGTAACAATAACAGTTTTTTCAGGAACATATTTAGCGAAATTTTGATACAAATCAATTTTTTGCTCCGGATCTTCCGCTATAGCTTCAATGATTAAATCTGCATCTTTAACAGCCTCTTCATGACTAGTTGTCAAGGTTAATCCCTCATATGCAGAAATAGCATTTTCCTTTAATTGATCAATTTCCTCATCTGTTAATTCCTCTTTATCTGTAAAACCTCTGCAATAAGCATCGGGATTAGTTTTCATAGCTTCCAATGTTTCAAGATAAATATTCTTCAATCTTTCAAGTTTAGGTTTTGCTCTTTCAATAGAACCTTCACTTCTTAACCAAATTGTAACATTAAAACCCTTAAAAGCAGTTTGATATGCAATTTGGCTTCCTAAAACTCCGCTACCTGCTACAGTAACATTTTTAAATGCCATCTTTTTAACCTCCTTTTAAAATGTTGTAAAGTGTTTGAAATCTTAATATAAATCAATTTTCAACACTGAACATATTAAAATTAATTAATAATATAAACTTATCCCATATTTATAATTTTTTATATGATTTTTATAAAAAGAAGATTAAATAATACAAAATAATTAGAAATAATTAAAAAATATACATAAATAACTAAACTATTATAAAAAATATACAATCATATATTTTAAATTAAAATAAAATAAAACTGTTTAAATAAAAAACAATACAAAAAGTCAGAAAAAAAAGCATATATTTTTTATAAAAAAAGACATTTTAAACATGGTCTAATTTTTTAAAGATTCTTAAATTTAAAAAAATGAACTCCAATTAAGTTATATTTCAAATAAAATACTTAACTCTAGAAGTGGAAAATAAGAAAGAAATAGAGATTTAAAATCCCTATTTAAAAAGTGTTTAAAGATCAAAGTCCAAAGAATAGATAGAAAACAAATATAATTGCCAATATCCAGACAGACCAATGTAGCTCTTTAGCTTTACCTGAAGCAATACTAGTAACAGCATAAGTTACAAATCCAAATGCAATACCTAAGGTAATTGATGAGGTTAAAACCATCATTAAAATAGTTGCAAATGTGGATGAGATTGTAACCAAATTACTCCAGTCAATATCCTTAAGTTGAGCCATCATCAATATTCCAACTACAACCAAACAGGATGTGGTAACTGGTGAGGTAAATAATGATAGGATTGCAGGTGCAAAGAACATTGCAATTAAAAAGAAAATTCCAGTAAATATTGCAGTTAAACCGGTTCTACCACCTAAACCTATACCAGTTGCACTTTCCACATAAGCGGTAACAGGACTTGATCCTAAAACAGTACCTATTAATCCCCCAACGGAATCTCCAATAAATGCTTTATCAATTCCTTCAAGTTCACCATTTTCATCTTTTGAAAAACCTGCCTGATTACCTAAACCAACTAATGTTCCTGTAGCGTCAAAGAAGTTAACTAATAAAAATGAGAATATCACCATTATTATATTAATTACCTGTGAGGAGAACAATTCACCAAAACCTGAAAGGAATCCTCCTACCAAGGAATAATCAAAATCAACAGAAACCACTTGATGAGGAACTGCAGGCATTAAAGTAGGAGTATTTGCTCCAAAACCTAAGAATGTAAAGATCACACCAATAATTGATGTTATAATTAAACCTATGAATACAGCTGCTGGAACTTTTCTAACATATAAAATTAAAGTAATAGCTATACCGATTAACGCTAAAAGAGGAACAGCACCAGTTAAATTACCTAAAGCAATAATGTTTGCTTGATTTGCAACCACAATTCCTGAATTCTTTAAACCTACAACAGCTATAAAAAATCCTATTCCCGCACCAATAGCTAACTTCAAGTCATTTGGTATAGCATGTAAAATAGATTCCCTTAAACCTGAAATAGTAATCAAAAAGAAAAGTATAGAAGCTATAAATATAGCAGCTAAACCTGCCTGCCATGAATAACCCATACTAATTATAACAGTATAAGTTAACAAAGCATTCAAACCCATACCAGGAGCAAGACCAATCGGATAATTAGATATTAATCCCATTACTATACAAGCAATACCTGCTGCAAGGGCAGAGGAAAAGAAAATAGCTGTAGCCGGCATACCACCTTCAGACAACATAGTGGGATTTACACCTAAAATATAAGACATAGCTAGAAATGTTGTAAGCCCGGCTAAAAATTCAGTTTTAATGTCCGTATTTCTTAATTTCATTTTAAAATAATCATTTTCCATATAAACACCTAAAATAAAGCTTAAAAACCCAATAATCATGGAAAATAAAATATATAAAAATAGTATTATTTTATATAATAATATTAAAACTCCTTATTCAATTAAAATCTTTAAGCCCTATAAGAGTATATATAACATTAAAAGATTATAAATTTTCTTAAAAATGTTTAATATTAGACTAAAAAATAATAAAAAATGAATGTTTAAATATAAAACTCCAATATCCTTTTAAAAAGATAAAAATATACAAAGTAATATAAAACAATTGAAATATTGATTTAAATAGAAAAAAACCAAAGGTTTTTTAAAAAATTTAAATAATAATTAAATAATTATAATTAAAATTATATTTCCATAAATAAAGTCAATATAAATAAATATATCTTATACAAAAAACAATATCCTATTAATCTAAATGATTAAAACAGATTTTCAGATTTAAAAATTACAAAGGAAAAAATATGGACTTAATTATAGAACTCATTTTACTTATTATTGGATTTGTACTTTTAATTAAAGGTGCAGATGTTTTTGTAGATGGAGCAAGTAATGTCGCATACCATTATAAAGTTTCCACAATAGTTGTAGGATTAACAATAGTGGCAATCGGTACAAGTGCCCCTGAGGCTGCAGTATCCATTACAGCATCACTTGCAGGAAGTAATGCTATTTCACTTGGGAATGTTGTGGGAAGTAATATCTTTAATATCCTGGGTGTAATCGGTATTAGTGCGCTAATTGCTAATTTAAAAGTAGATAAAGTATTAATTAAAAGAGATTTTCCATTCCTGATTATTTCAAGTATTGGACTTCTTCTAGTTGCATATCTGTTCGGAGAAATTAGCAGAATAATTGGTGCCATATTCCTGATTTTAATTGCAATATACATTTACCGTATGGTAAAGCAAGCAAATGAAAATAAGGAAAATAATGGAGACAATATTGTTGAAGCAAAAATATCCATACCACAATGTATCCTATACATTGTTTTAGGTCTTGCAGCAGTTATAATAGGATCCGACCTTGTTGTGGATAGTTCAAGTTATATTGCCTCATTATTTGGATTAAGTCAAGCGCTTATAGGACTTACAATCGTAGCAATCGGTACATCATTACCGGAGCTTGTAACCTCAATTACCGCACTTAAAAAAGGAGACCATGGCATAGTAATAGGAAATGTACTTGGATCATGTATATTTAACATTTTATTCATTTTAGGTATTAGTAGTGTAATTGTTCCAATGCCTATTGAACCAAAGATGTTAACGGACATTTTAATCATGACAATAATCACAATATTAGGTGCGATATTTGCAAGAAGTGAAGAGGAAATAGATAGAAAGGAAGGTATAGTCCTAATAATACTATTCTTAATCTACATGACCTTCATCATAATTAGAAATTAAATCCAATACCTTTTTTACTTTTTTTAAAAGATCAGAAATACTATAAACTTATAAAGCAAAATAAATATATTATAATTATAACCTTACTAAATTAAAGGGCTTTTTTTAGTAAATCGTTACTATTTTTTAAAGATTAATTTAAAAATAAACAATTTTATCAAAGAATGGAGGGTTTTAAATAGAAACTAGAAAAGAGAAGTTTATATATGGTGCAAAAAAAGGTTTTCCAATTGTTTATGGTTATATCCCTATGGGAATCGGATATGCTGCTTTAGCAATGAAAGCAGGATTTAACCCATTTCAAACTGTATCCATGTCATTTCTAGTATTTGCAGGAGCAGGTCAAATAATGGCTGTTTCTATGTTTGCACAAGGTGCAACATTATTAAATATTGTTTTGACTAGTTTTGTAGTTAATTTCAGATATTTTATAATGAACACGGTAGTTTATAATAAGTTAACAGAAAACACTCCAAAACTGAATGTCCTGTCTGCACATTTTGTGGTAGATGAATCCTTTGCCATATTTTCATTGATGGAGAAAAGTTCAATATGGGTCTATTTAGGTGTTAGCGTTATACCATTTTGTGCATGGGTTTTAGGAGCGGCAATAGGTGTTTTAGTATTAAATGCCCTTCCAATAATTGTTGCAAACAGTTTTAACATATCATTATATGCGCTATTCGTTGCAATTCTTATACCAAACATTAAAAGAAGTAAAAATATAGCCATCACAGTAATCATAACCGGAATCCTAAATTACTTACTATCATTTGTCATATCCCATTGGTCATTAATAGTTGCTACACTTTTAGGAGCTTTTATTGGAATGTATATTGTAGATGACGATGAGGTAAATATTAAACCAAAAACTGATGAAGACATTCAAAATGAAATAGAACTGGAGGCACAATAATGATTAATATATATGTTTTAATTTTATTATGTGCACTTGTAACATTTATCCCTAGATTAATACCTGCAATAGCAGTGGATAGATTAAATTTTGGTCCTAAATTTGAAAAATTCTTAAATCTAATTCCATATACTGCATTAGCAGCATTAATATGTCCAGGTGTAATAACCGTTGATCCTAACATATGGTATGTAGGTCTTGTAGGGGCGTTAGTTGCAGGAGGATTGGCTTGGAAGAGGGTTTCAATTGGTGCAATTGTGATTATTACAGTAATAGCACTAATCATCTTATATTCAATAATCCCCTATTTCGGGTTAATAAGTGTGGTATTATAAGAAAAACTAATAAAAAATCTAGTTTTTCTACCTATTTATTTAATGAAAAGATATAAGAATCTTCTTTACTTATTTTAGAAAACATAAAAAAATTTCAACCTATCCTATAGATTTAATAAAAATATAAAAAATGTTTTTCAACGTTTAAATAAAAAAAATAAGAAAAAACAGGAAATAGCTTGAATATTTATCAATCCTAACTTTTAAAATAAAAAAATAATAAAAAACAAGAGATATTCTAATTATTGATTTAAATTAACTCGTTCTGGAGCGGTATATAGATTAAACCTATTACCACGTACAAATCCAACCATGGTAATATTGGCTTTATCTGCAATCTCATAACCGGAACCTGCTGGTGCAGCATTAGATATTAAAATAGGTATTCCTACCCTAACCACTTTTATAAGCATGTCAGCAGGCATTCTTCCACTATATCCCACATAGCATTGACTTAGATCATAGCCTTTTTTTGCTGCAGCCCCAATAACCTTATCAACTGCCACATGTCTACTTACATCCTCACGGGTAATATATTCCCCTTTATAAACCAACTGTGCAACATGAACGCTTCCGGTTGCCTGCCAGACCTCTGCCTTGTCAGTCAATCTTTCCATATCCTTAATGATCTGACTTGCATCTATTGTTAAATCTGAATCATTAACCTGAATGTTCTTAAGTTCAGATCTCCATCCACCTGCACTGTCAGACATTACCCCCTGATATTCCAAAAGCCTACATGCACACACATGTTGACCATCACCCTTACGTTCCTGTAATATACTGTCGGTTTCAAAATCCTCTTCAGGAATATGATTGAATTTTGTTTTAATAATAACCCTATTGTCTTCAATATCAATACTTTCAATATCATCGGCCGTTTTAATCAGACCTTCCCCCAAACAGTAGCCAACCGCAAAATCGTCTAAATGTGTTGGATATGTTGAAAATTTCCTTGGCATTAAATTGTCAATGAAAAAATATATGTTTTCATCACCGACAGTATGCTCCTTTACCTTCTGAAAATTACCGTCCTTCCACTTAATTGCTGGAATTTCTTTAATAAAATCCATATTATCTACCTATAAATATTTATTAACAATGGTTATATTTAAAGATTTATATAAAAATACTAATTGAAAAAAGTAATTAATCAATTTTAATAATCCCAATAATGTTCAATCCATTTAAGGTGATATTCATCTTAATAAATCCTTTTTAAGAGCATATCCATCTAATAAAGATATTAAATGAATTTATACTTGTTATTAATAAGTATTAAACTCTTAAATATATAAAATTGTTTATATACAAAACTGCTTGAAACTAAAGGGATCAAAGAGGTTTATGAACCTTTTTATATACAAAACTAATTAAAACTAATGACGACTCTTTGAATTTAAAAGTGAGCTTTTAAAAAAAGATAAATCAAAAAAATAGCTAAAAACTAAAAAAAACGATTTTTAAATAATCAATAATAGAAAAAATATAAAAAAATAAAAAAAATTAAAGTTAGAAATATATTGTTAAAAGATTTCTAAATTTAAACTAAGCTTGTTCTGGAGCTCCTTTTTGAGCCCATTCAACTGTTCTTTTGGTAAATGGTTCAGCAATAATATTCCATATAATACTTAAAATCCAATGAGTAAATATCATAATAATGACATCCATAATTGGTACAGTAAATATGAAAGCTAATCCAATAAATACTATATTATCAACTAATTCACCAGTAATAATAGCCCCTAAATTCTTAACAGTAGAATAGGAATTAGCATTATCACCATTATTTACAATTGCAGTTAATCTTGCATTTACTAAATTACCAAGAAGATAACTAATATATGAAGCCACAAGAATTCTTGGAGTCTGAGTAAATACGAATTGTAAAGCAGGTCCCCCTGTGTAGTAAGAAGGTGAAGGTAAGAATAATAATAAAGTAGTCATGAAAACAAATAATATATCAGTACATAAACCAAGTATTAAAGTTCTATGAGCTGCCTTTTCACCATAAACATCAGTAATTACATTGGTTAAAACATAAACCAAAGGATAGATTAAAACACCAGCCGGCACTTGCATACCTAAAAATCCAACATCTATAATTTTAACTGTAATTAAATTTGATATAATAAAAGATACACAGAAGAATGCAGTAATGATTAACCTTTTTTCAGTATAATCAAAATTTGTATCCATAATATCTTATCCTATATTAAATAGTCCAATAAAATTAAAATTTTATTAGAAAAAACATCAAAATAAATTTAATAATTTTTAAAGTAAAATTAAATTACAATAATATTTTAATAAAAGACCCTTATAAATATTTGTTCAATTATATTGTAAAAATATCAAGTACATTTAAAAATAATGCTTTTACTTAAAAATATTCGTTCATCCATATTGTAAAAACGTCAATCAATAGGTAAAAGACAATAGTTTGACTTAAAGATTAAGTATTATTAAAATAAGAAAATAAAATAATAATGAAAAGAGGTGAGTGAATGGACAATAGAGAATTTAAAGACGGTAAAAATAGATGTTTCTGGTGCAACAACAAGAATGAACTATATATCCAATACCATGATGAGGAATGGGGAGTGTTAAACCTTGATGAGGACTATCTATTTGAGATGTTAATACTCGAGGCATTTCAATCCGGACTTTCATGGGAAACTATACTTAATAAAAGGGAAAATTTTAGAAAGGCATTTGATGATTTTGATATAGATGCCATTATTAACTATGATAGTGAAAAAGTTGAAAGTCTATTAAATAACAAAGGCATTATAAGAAATAGAAGAAAAATCGAGGCAACCATAAATAATGCGAGAATATTTAAAAATATTCAAGAAGAATTTGGAAGCTTCCATAACTATTTGAGGGAATTTATTCCAAATGAAGTTATTTATGATAGTGAAAGTACAGAATCAGAATTATCCAAAACATTATCAAAGGATATGAAAAAAAGGGGCATGAAATTTATAGGGCCAACAACAATCCAATCCTACCTACAAGCTATTGGAGTAATTAACGCTCATGATAAAGACTGCTTTAAATATGAGGGATCTTAATTTACCAATAATAAAAACGAATTCCTTAAGATTATGAAGATTAGAGAAAAATAGAATTAATAAAGTTAGATTCTAAAAAAAACCATATAAAAGGTTTAAAATCCAGAAACCAATAAAGCCAAATTCAAAAAAAACCATATAAAAGGTTTAAAATCCAGAAACCAATAAAGCCAAATTCAAAAAAAACCATATAAAAGGTTTAAAATCCAGAAACCAATAAAGCCAAATTCAAAATTATAAAAATTAGAAGAACCAACCAAGAAAGTTAAAATCCAAGGATTTAAAATGATAAATGATTAACTAATTAAGGGGGAATTAATATAAAAAAGAAAATTATTACAATACTGTTAATTTTAACAATATTGTCAATTAGTTTAAATACTATTCAAGCTGTAGATAGCTCCAATTGGAAAACCCAAAGAGTTGGAGATGTGGATTTTAAAATAGCTCCGGAGTTTGACAATGCACAGCCATATAATAATGACATCTATTATAGAACAAATGTAAGTGATTTTTCACTACGTAAGATGAATGATAGTCTTCTAGAAATAAATTATGCATCAGATATATGTTCCGGTAATCTCATTAAAATGGAAAACAAAACACTAGCAGATCACAGTACAGTGATACTATACGTCAAATCCAATTCTAAAGATAATATGACTGCCATTTACTTTACATCCAGACATTCCATATATTGCCTAACATTTAATGGAACTAATATAAGTTCAAATGTAAAGGAAATGATAAAAAATAGTCCGGAATCCACACTAAGCAATAAATCTTTTCATGACCAATTAAATGAGGTTCTAACCAATTATATTGTCTATGAAGGAAAGGATTATAATGAGTATGAACAATACTATCTGGATAATTTTTCATATGAAGATTTTAAACAATTAGAAGATGATTACTATAGGGAAGAAAATGATTATTACAATGATAATTATTATAATGACGATAATTATTATTTTAATGACTATTTTTAATCCTTTTTCTATTTGTTTAAACCATCTTAATTAAAAAATA